>JANLTD010000239.1:0-1713 GCA_031362765.1 Acidobacteriota bacterium
CCTTGAAAACTGTGTAACATCAGAGAAAAGATGGAGCAAAAAAAAGAAATTCAAAGCGAAGCAGAACTTTGCGGACTTTGCAATGGACGCAAAAAATGCCCGATCTGCGCCGGAAAAGGAATTTGGTATGAAGGAACATACGACCGCCAAAGATGCGGCGCTTGCCGTGGTTTTGGCTGGTGTCCTGAATGTTCGGGAAGCGGCAAAGCTAAAACCAAACCGATTTGAAAAACTTTATGACAAACCCGGAAATCGAAGAAAAAAAAGACGAACAAAATGTTTGTGTGCGGTGCAGAGGGACCGGCATCTGTGTGCAATGCGCCGGGACAGGTGTTTGGTATAAAGGCACTTTCGACGAAGACGACTGTGATTCGTGCAAGGGATTTAAGCTTTGCTCTTTCTGCTATCCTTTTATTCGGCGAAACCGCGACGCGGAGAAACGCCGGGATTAAACGCCAACTTGATAATAACCCGATGCCACCAAAGTCATACGAAGCTCGTCGCCCGCTTTTTCATCAACGACGGGAATAAAGATCACCTCCGCGAATTCATCGCAGGCATCTTCAATGTAAAAGACAATTTCCTCAACCTCTTCCAAATGAAGAGTTGTATCGCTTTTGATGTGGATCCAGACGCTTTTCGCATCTTTCAAAAATGCGCCGCCGATCAGCCGGTTTTCTTCTCCCAGAGCCTCTTTCAAAACCCGCGCGACCCGCCCTTCGCCGCTTGCCGAACCAAACGCGGCAAACCCTTTTTTGCCCGCACCAAAGAGGATTTTCAAATCGAGAAAATCAACGCAAAGCATCCCGATCTGCCCAAAAACTGCATCGGTTAAGGCATTAACCGCCCGCACGATCTTTTCCCCAATCTGTCCAAAGGCTTCCGCGCTTGCAAGCTCGGAGTCAAAAAAACGCCCATCCGCCAACGGCAAATGAAAGACGGTATCGGCGCTCTTTTCGAGTTCTTTCAAAGCGTCTGCGGCTCGCTCCCGCGATTCAAGATCCGCCGGAGTCGTCGCAAAAACAAGCGTCAACTCCGTTTCCAACGCGACCAGACTGGTCAGAACCGAAGCAATTGCCGAATCTGTTTCCTCGCCGAGACAAACGATAATAATCGCCAAATCCGCATCTCTGAACAACCAACCGACCTCAAACGCCTCATCCAAAATCGACCGCCGCATCTCTTCAAAACTCAAACGCCGTCCGTCTGTGTCCAAATCATCAACGCTGAATTTTATATGAGATTTCTGACAATTCAGCAAATCATCATCCCCACCAACCGCGATAAATGTCTGCTTATCAAAAGATTCAGCCGGAAATTTATCAAGAATCTCCAAAGCCGCCCCGCCAATGCCGACAATTCTGGCATCAAACCGAAATGGTGAGGGCTCAAAACAGCCGGAGATAATTATCGGATTTTTCTGCTTCATAAAACCGTTTCTTTCTCGGTCAAACCTCTGTTAATTTATCAACTTTGCCTTCAAGCCTCTTGATAAAAGTTAACCAAACATACCTATCAAATACATTCCCAAACCGCCAAAAACTAGACCAACCACCACAATAATTACGAAGGCAGGATTTCGAGAGAGATCAGGCTCTATGTCAATTCTACTGTTAAAATCATCTTTTAGCTGTCGTGATTTCAACCAAAAACTGATTATCGAACACACCGCCATAATTCCTAAACAAATCCAACCTATTGTTTCTCTCATAA
>JANLTD010000255.1:0-3076 GCA_031362765.1 Acidobacteriota bacterium
AATTTCTCGTCAACCCTAAGCGCGGGCGGCCTCAGCACGGCAAACAACAATATCGTCAACATGGGCAATTCGATTATCGCCAACAATTTCAATCCGAACGGCGGCAGCGACCTCGGACTCGGTAACACAACTACTTTCAATTCGCAAGGCTATAATTTGATTGAAAACATTTTCAGCGGGACGATTGGCGGCAACACGACCGGAAACTTAATCGGCGTTGACCCGTGGCTCGACGGCACACTTCGCAATAACGGCGGCACGACCAAAACTCTCGCACTGCGTCCGGGCAGTCCGGCGATTGATACCGGAAATCCGACGACGTTTCCAGCCACCGACCAACGCGGCATCTCGCGCCCGCAAGACGGCGACGGCAACGGCAATTCGCGCTCCGACATCGGCGCATTCGAGCGGCGTTTGATTGATTTTGTTCCGACCGATAAAGCCGATTTCGACGGCGACGGCAAGACCGATATTTCGATCTTCCGCCCGTCAGCGGGTGAATGGTGGTATTCAAAGAGTTCCAATGGCGGAAATGCGGCTTTGCATTTCGGCACTTCGACTGACAAATTAACGCCCGGCGATTTTACGGGCGACGGCAAAAGCGACATTGCTTTCTGGCGACCTTCAAACGGCTTTTGGTTTATTCTTCGCTCGGAAGACAGCAGTTTTCTTTCTTTCCCGTTCGGTATAAACGGCGATGTTCCGGTCGTCGGCGATTTCGATGCGGACGGCAAAGCCGACCCCGGAGTATTTCGTTCGTCGAATTCGACGTGGTTTATTTCCAAATCAACGGGCGGCACAATCATTCAAACATTCGGCGCAAACGGCGACAAACCGATTGCGGCGGATTACGACGGCGACGGCAAAACCGACATCGCCATTTATCGTCCGTCGGTCGGCGAATGGTGGATAAACAGAAGCAGTGATAACAGTGTATACGCCTTCCAATTCGGAGTTTCTACCGATAAGCCCGTCCAAGGCGATTACACGGGCGACGGAAAAGCGGATGCGGCATTTTTCCGTCCTTCTAATGGCTTCTGGTTTATTTTACGTTCGGAAGACAGCTCATTCTACTCGGTTCCGTTCGGCACGAACGGCGATGTTCCTTCACCGGGCGATTACGACGGCGACGGACGATTCGACACGGCGGTTTTTCGTCCTTC
Source organism: Acidobacteriota bacterium (assembly GCA_031362765.1). Classification (GTDB taxonomy): domain Bacteria; phylum Acidobacteriota; class Blastocatellia; order Pyrinomonadales; family Pyrinomonadaceae; genus JAFDVJ01. The sequence goes on from JANLTD010000255.1 coordinate 1,164, forward strand.
AAATTCGACGTGGTTTGTCCAACGCTCTACTGCGGGAACATTGATTCAAGGCTTCGGAATCACAGGTGATTTGCCTGTCCCGAATGCTTTCGTACCGTAGATTTACTAACCGCAAAAAAAGGCTGAAACGAGTTGAATAATTCGTTTCAGCCTTTTTGTTTATTTTCCCTCGATTATTCGACTCTGACGAAATCCGTTCCCGTGCGTCCGAAGGTTTCGGGGTGATACATTTCTTCGGCTTTGGCGGGCGGGACAACGAATTGACCGGGCGTGGTTGCCCGTGTCACATACGAATAATTGTAAATACACCTGCCATCAAGAAGATCAGCCCGAGAACGAGGCGCGCAAACAGCATCGCCCAACTCCGATCGAAACGATAGTCTTTCTGTATTTTTATCCTCCCTATTTCGGCAATGGTACAAATTAGACTCACCGAATCATTGCCCTCAGATTATGATTCCTTAAGAAATAAATTGTCGATAATTCACCGGATTCGGTTCTTTCAACCGCGTTTTTTGCGATCGCTGAAAGTGCCAAATCCGGCACTGTTGCGGCCGGGACAACAATCAACGCTTCGGGCGTCAGGGATCATTATAACGATAGGTTAGAGGCGTGTCTTTGACCCAATGGCGTTAAGTTAAGGAAAAAACGTAAAACAGGCTGTTAGCCTGTTTCCCCGGCGTTCCTTTATTATCAACAAGTTAGCGGCGCGAAATTAAAACAGGCTAACAGCCTGTCGTACAATTAATGCCGAATTTTCGCTTAACTTAATGCCATTGGTCTTTGACCGGTCAATGCGGTCAAAGACACGCCTCTAACCTATCAAGTTTTTTTTAATTGTTATGAGTTATTTTTTGCATATTCCCAACCATTCGGCGTGGCAAGAAAAAGGCCTCGCCCATTGCTGAGCGAAGCCTTTCGTAATTTGTAATTTCAAATTACATGGGTTAGGGCACGAATGCGTTGGGAACAGGTTTATCGCCGCTTTGTCCAAAGACTGCAAACATAATTCCCGCCGTTGACCGCTGGACAAACCACGTTGAGTTTGACGGTCTGAAAACGGCCGCATCAAATTTACCGTCGCCGTCGTAATCAGCGGGTGAGGGAATATCAGTTGAAATGCCGAACGGGAACGAAAAGTAACTCTGATTTTCACTTCTTAAAACAAACCATTCTCCGCTCGAAGGTCGCCAAATTGCCACATCCGATTTGCCGTCTCCGGTATAATCTCCCTGCACGGGCTTATCGGAACTGGTACCGAATTGGATAGTCGTTACACCCGCCATGCTTCTGTTTAGCCACCATTGACCTGAAGAAGCACGATAAATGGCAATGTCAGTCTTTCCGTCGCCGTCATAATCTGAAGCCACCGGAACATCCGTGCTTAACCCAAATCGTTCAATGGTTGTTCCTCCTGAAGATCTATTGATATACCAGGTCGAGTCTGACGGCCGGAACACTGCCGCGTCGGATTTGCCGTCACCGTCAAAATCGGCAGGCGTCGGAATATCGCCGTTCGTTCCAAATGGGAAAGAATAAAAGCTGTTGTCTTCGCTTCTCAGAACAAACCACTCACCGGTCGAGGGTCGCCAGATCGCAATATCGGTCTTGCCATCCGCAGTATAATCGGCGGGAACAATTTTGTCGGTGTTTGAGCCGAATTGAAAGACCGCACTGCTTCCATTACTGCTTTTCAATAGCCACCATTGCCCTCCGGTCGGGCGAAAAATTGAAATATCCGCTTTCCCATCGGCGTCAAAATCAAACGATGTAGTTGAGAATGTTCGTTCAAACGCGCCAACGTCCGCACCATCACCGGCCGGGGCGTTTGCGATAAGCAAATTGTCGTAAGGCCGCACCGCGCCGCGCTGGTCGGTGTTAAGAGCGGGGCTGTTGCCTTTATCGAACGCGGG
>JANLTD010000311.1:0-1547 GCA_031362765.1 Acidobacteriota bacterium
CCATCAAAGCGGCAATCTTTCCAACCCGATGATTATGAAAAATCTTATCAGCGCAAACATAAACCATCGGCGCGGTGGCCGCCCCGACCGTCGCACACATAAATTGCGCAGCGAGAATATTTTGTCCTGTGATTGTATAAAGAAAACCAACCAGATAATTCATTCCCCAACCAGGTGTGCCGGTGCTCATCGCTTTCTGACTAATCCAATTGTCCAGCGGCGCATTATTAAACCAAATGTCAACCAAACGCTGTCCCAGCGTATTATAAGTTAGCGCATCGCCTCCAAAAAATCCTCGCAGATCAAAAACGTGAATGAATATGCCGAAAATAATACGCGCCAGCAGCCCAACCAGAAAAATCCGAATTAAAAACTCGCTTTCATCGGTGTTTTGACGAATTAAAACGATGACAAGCACCGAAAGAAGCGCAGTTACAAGAACAGCGATATTTCCTTCGGGAAAAGCCAGAAATATCACCGAAATCGCGGTAAAAAAACAAAAAATTGCGACTATTTTATCCATCTTTAAATCTCTTCGGGCAAATCAGGCCGCGTTTTGTATTCGGTTAAAAACTTCCCTTCTTCGTCTAATTCTTTGACGGCTTTTGCCGGAACTCCGGCGATCAAAAAATATTCGTCTTCAAACTTTTTCGTAATCACCGAACCGATTCCGACAATACATTTCGGCGGAATGCAGCCGCCTGGCGCGATGCGGATTTCCGAACCGATATAGCTGTAATCACCGATGATTATCGGCTTTGTACTTTGCCGATTATGCGTCCAAAGTGAAGAATTTCTGCCGCCCAAAATCACGCGCTTGCCGAATTCAACCCGGTCTGTAAAATCAATTTTATGCGAAGCCGTGATAACACTTCCATCGCCCAGGATAAATCGCGGATCGGCAGGCGTCACAATTATCGGGTCGGGAATCGAATTTATCTCGTTCAGGCGAATAATTTCCGTATAGCGCCCGAGCCGCACTTCGTCGCCGCCGCGAATGATGTTCAGATGTCCGATGCGCGTATGATCTCCGATCGAAAGTTTCTTGATACCGACAAGGGCGTTAAGATGCCCGATTAAAACGTCATCGTCAATCGAACATTCCTTCGCGTCAATGATCGAAAATCCGATTCGCACGCGCTTGCCGATTTTGTAACCGAAAAAAAGGCGATAAAGCGGACGTTTCAGAAACGACGGCAGAAACGCAATTCCCAATAAAACTATCAATTTGAATTTACTTGTCCGCATTCTTTCAATGTTTTGAGTCCCGCCTTCAAGCACAATGGCATTAAGTTAAGGAAAAAACGTAGAACAGACTGTTAGTCTGTTCGCACCGTCAAAAGAAATCAACCTTATTTTTCAACTGTTTTGTTGGCTAACTTGAGTGACAGACTAACAGTCTGTCATACATTTTGTGCCAATTTTCGCTTAACTTAACGCCATTGGCCGGTTTCATCAAGACACCACTCTATCCTTTTTGTTCAGACAAATTTATTGGTCATTAGTTGACGCACCGCCCGGCGCATTTGACTTGGAATTACCTTCCT
>JANLTD010000316.1:0-14913 GCA_031362765.1 Acidobacteriota bacterium
ATTTTGAGAGTACTCTTCGAATCCACCGACAAAACATATTTGTTATCAGGACTCAAACTAATCTCCTGTATAGATTCAGTTCCCTTCTCAAAGGTACGTAAACATTGTCCGGTCGCCGTATCCCATAATTTTATCGTATAATAATCACTGACTGAGACCGCCAACTTACCGTCCCTACTTAAATTTACTGTCGCTCCCCCAACTGTGTCTGACTTAACTTCGAAGGCACGGACAAGCTGACCGGTGCCGACATCCCACAACTTAATCTTGCCATCACCGCCTCCAGATAAAACAAATTTTCCGTCCGGGCTGATACTTAATGAACTTACCTGTTCATCATGACCGGCTAAGGTAGCTTTCTCCCAACTGCTTTTTAGAGTGGTTCGCGCCAAATGCGTGTAGAGATTGCTCCATAACTCAATGACATCCGGATGGCGTTCAAATCCCGGAAGTATTCGCGCCCGTTTTAAAATATCTAGAGCGGCCGTGAAATTACGCTTACCTAAAGCTTCCTTCGCCTCAATCAGGCTGTTCCGAAAAGCCGCTTCCGTTTTGATCGATTCTTCGCTTTCATGAATGCGACTAAGAGCTAGCTCGCCATTATGTTTTGACAGCTCGATAGACCACAATCTAAGTTTCGGATCATTGGTATCTTTGCCTCCACCAGATAAGGCAAATTTACCGTTCGGGCTGATGCTTACCGAACTAACTTCTTCGCCGGGTACCTCAAAGCTTCGTAAGCATCGTTCTGTAACTACCTCCCAGAGTTTAAACACCGAGCCGCCATCTGCCGATAAAATATACTTATTATCGGCACTCATACTGACCGAGCTGACACCACTTTTATGACCTTTATAAGTTTTCAGGTATTCTCCCGTGGCAGTATTCCATAACTTAATTGTCCCATCGCGACCACCCGATAAAGCGTATTTTCCGTCCGCACTTAGTTTTAATGAAACTATGTCGGACTGATGCCCGGTAAAAGTGCGTATGGATTGACCGGTGTTGACATCCCATAATTTGAAGCAATCATCAGGCGCATCATTGGATAATGCATATTTCCCAGCGGCGTCCATGTCCATCGAACGCGCTTCTAGATTTTTATGTTCGATAATCCGCGTACACTGACCGGTCGCAATATCCCATAATCTGATGGTTTGGTCACGACTGCTCGATAAGGCGTATTTGCCGTCCCCGCTGATTCCTACCCATACGACATGCTTATCGTGTTTGAATGTACGTAAACATTGCCCGGTCGCAACATCCCATACCTTGAGCGTGGATTCCAAACTACCGGTTAAGGCATATTTGTTATCCGAAGACAAACTTATTGCCCAAACGCCAAGCAGATGACCGGCAAATGTCTGCAAACACTTTCCGGTCTTAACATCCCATAACTTAGCGTCATTACTACCCGATAGAGCATATTTACCGTCAAAACTGAAACAGACATCATAGATATTAAACTTGTGACCTTCCAGCATCCTTAAGAGCTTGGTCGATTTTGTAGTTCCCGATTTTCTGGCAAAAATTAGCGCTTCGCTTACTTGGCTGGCAGCGATATCGACATGCGAAATTCCCTGAAGGCACTCAACGGCAGATTCCATATCGTTACGCTCCAAATGGATTTGCCCTATAAGATAATCAACTTTTTGGTTATTTCGATGTGCCTTCTTTACATCCTTCAATTCTTTGAGCAGAAAATCATCATTTATCTGTGCGTCACGCCAGAGAATTAGTCCCCGATTATAAGTCGATTCTGGGTGATGCGGTTGAATTTTGAGTGTTCTATTCCATAATTTTAAGGCTTCTTCCGGTTGCCCGAGGTCCATCAGGCTGACCGCTTTATTGTTCAGAGAGTCAGCTATCAATTCGGCAGCTTTCGGAACCCGTCTCATATATTTGGCACCCGTCACATCCTGATAAATTTGTAGTAATTCAGCGGCCACAAACGCCATATCTTTAGGACGCTTGGTCGACTCACCAATAAAACACTTTTTTAATAACTTCGCCACCGGTGCCGGCATGTTCGGAATCGAATCAAAATCTGAACCATCTTCGATATAACTACCGAGTACCGCAGATGCGGCTGCGCCGGATGTCCAGGTCATATCGCCAGTAAACATTTCTAAAACGGATAATCCCCAACTCCAAATATCGGTTTTTCTTGACAGCGATTGTTTTGACGATTGCTCGGGCGAAGCATACGCCGGAGTCATTCCGCCAAATTCGGACAAAACGCTACCGTCGGCACTTATTTGCTCGACAGCTGGATTGACAGACACTCCGCGCGCCATTGCCAAGCCGAAATCTGAGATTTTAATTGTGCCCTTGTCCGTAATAAGCACGTTCGTCGGTTTGACATCTTGATGCACTAGCCCTTGTTCATGTGCATAATGCAGTCCCCACGCAAACTGAATGGCAAAATCAAGCATTCGTTCGAGAGCTTTTTCTTTCCCCCCTTCATAAAGCCGCCCTTCACCTTCCTCGCCGATCCAGTCCTTCAGCGTTCCGCCCTCGATAAATTCGGCAAAAACGCGCGGCACTCCGCCCAACTCGCGAACATAGTGACACGTAACTATATACGGGTGGAGTCCAAGATTGATCCAGGTTTCGGCTTCCCGCTTGAAGTTTTCCTTATCTTTTTTTGTTTGAAAATATTTTGCGCGTGGCGCTTTGACGATCAGGTCGGTGTTCCAGTTTTTGTGATGAACCCGATAGACAAGTCCCATTGCGCCGCCAGTAAATATTTCTTTGACTTCATAGGTATCAAGAATCACATCACCAATTTTCCAGTCGTCGGCAACCTCTCGCTCGGCTTCTTTTAATGATTGAGGGAAGTTTTCTTCTGCTTGGTTCCAAACTGTTGATTGAGTAGCATTTTTACTAGAATCAGATGATATTTCGGTTTCATCAGGCAATAAGGTTTCGTCACTCATTTTTATTGGCTCCTACATAACTTTCTCGAGGGCTGATTTAAATTCCCCGGCATTCTGATAACGATCTTTTGTATCCTTAACTAAAGCCCTGTCAATTACTTCAGCAATGGATTTTGGAATATTATTGTTAAGGCTTCTGATCGGGGTCACATTTCCTTTCATAATAACTTCAACAGGTGATGCACCACTAAAATCATAAGGTGTCTCTGCGGTTAGTAAAAAGTATAGAGTTGCCGCCATACTCCAGACATCGCTGACCGGTTTGACTCTCTTGAAATTGGTTAATTGTTCTCGCGGCATAAAAGCGAGCGTTCCGGCTTTCTGTCCGGTTGCCGTCATACCTGAAAGACCGGCGGTTTGGAAACTTTTTGCCAGACCGAAATCGGCAATCTTGGCGAGGCATTTATTTGAATTTACTCATTTGATTATTGAATTACCTTCAATCGGGTAACGCCCATCCACTAAAGCTGCCACATCTTTACCATCTGTTGTCGCTACTCTGTAGCCGATATGATTTCCTTGCGGGTCAAGCAGTTTTTCCTGAACCTTTTCACCTTCATTTAACAACATTCCCTTATTACCTTCTGAAAAAAGTCTTGCGTAAGCCTCATTTCCAAATGTATAGGTAACCTCATCTTTTTTTCTCGGATTTATTAACACCACATTATCTTCCGGTAATACACAATTAGGTGTTAAACCCGTCGGCTTTTGTGTTTTGCTTACAATCAAGGTTGCCACAAAAGTTAAAACAACTAAAATCCCTCCTCCTATGCAAATCGGACCGATGTTATCTCGACCTGCTAAAACACCAATAATAGCAACTACTGATAAAACTGCACCGGGAATCCGAACAATATTAGCTCCAGCCTTATTACTTTTACTTAGGTGTTCTGCACAGGGAGAACATGCGGGTGCTTTTATTTCGCCTATTTTTACTGCTGTTTGAGGAGAATATATGTCATGTACACTGACTTCCGTTTCAGAATTTTCATTGCAACAAACACACTGTTTAGGAAAAATGGCGCCATCTCCTGCTAATCTTACGATAGTTGACATAACTTGCTCCTTTGAAATTTGATTCCACCGTATTGATTTATAAATACGGCTTTCTAAAAGTTGACTATCTTTGTTTCGTTGAATATCTTTTGACTGGCTGAACGAACGCCAGTCAAAATCCAGAGAAGGAGAATGCAGTAAATTCTTATCCGCAGTAAAGATTTTTGCTCGATAGATTTACCAAAATGTTAGATTCCAATTTTACAAATTGAAAATCGCATCTGCTTGAGACAAATCTATAATATGGAATGTTTGAATTGAAACTACCACAAGCAATTTAAGACCAAAATAACATAACAAAAGCCTAACTTAAAGTCTGAATAACAAATTAAGTATTTTGACCAAACAATTATTTCTACAAAATTATGACTCTAAATTTTAGGGAGCGATACTGACTTCCCAAATCTCATCTTTGTTGGTTGTCGAGTTCTTTAATTTAACTTGCAGCCAATCATTTGAAGAGAAACTCATATTTTTAATTTCTCCACTTAATTCATCTGTTTTTAACACTTCGACTTCCTTTTTGACATCAAAAATATGCACTATCTTGTCTCCGATATTTGCGATAATTTTGGTGCCGTCAGGTGAGAAGACAATTCCGGTTCCTTGATAAATATCATTAGCATTGCCACTGGAAAAAGTCTTCAATAGTTTGCCCGTTTTGAGTTCGTAAACTCTAATAAATGAAGCTCGTTTATTAGATGTCCCCAATACCTTGTTTAGTTCTAATGCCGCAATACTACTATTATCTGGTGAAAAAGCTATGGACTTTATATCAAAATCTGTAATTTTGTTGCCATACGAACCTATTGTAAAAATTAGTTTTCCTGTCGCAGTTTCATAAACGGAATCTATCCCGTAACTATTTTCCAAAGCCGCAACCGTTGAGCTATCTGGTGAAAACTTTATTAAATTGGGACTTCCTCTAATTTCAGATGACCACAGTATTGCGCCCGTATTTAAATTCCAAGATTGAAGTTTTTTTTCATTTCCAGCAACAAAACTCCGTCCGTCCGGTGAAAATGAAAACGCAGTTATTTTCTCGGCAAATTGTGATGAATCCATTTTTATTTCTTTGCCTGTTTGAAGATCGAAACTATTGATTTTACAATTCTTTAATTCATTTCCGCCATAGTATTTATCATTTCTAATAGAGGTTGCGATAAGCATTCGATTATCAGAAGAAAAGGCAACGTGGTCAAATTTATTTGAATTGTCGTATTCATCATCTGCATCAAATTTTAAAATGGTGTTGATTTTTTTTGATTGGGCATTGAAAATATAAATTTTTCGCTTACCCTCACTTTGTTCTTTTTCTGAGAAAGCTGTCTTTAAAAAAGCTATAAGGGTTTTATCAGGGGAAATTTCAAAAGAGTTTGTGCGAAATGTAAAGTTGCCGCTTTTATAAGCATTTATATCAATCGGTATTGATGAATCATTTTGTTTTAGCGTAGCTTTTGTGACTGGGATAACCGGCGGCTTAATATTTCGTACGTAATTGATAGCCCCAATAATCGAAAGTATTAAAACAATACTTGCAAGTGCGCCGATATATCGCTTGGTTTTCTTCCTCGATGCCGCTTTAGCTTCAATTTCGACCATTTTTGAAAGTTCATTTTTAACTCCTTCCGAGTTGATATAGCCATATCCGGCACAGCCCAGCTTATACCGCAGATTTTCAAAATCTTTGTCGGTCCATTGCGGATTTTGCCTTTTGGTTGATGCTAACCGAATTGCAACGGATAGAGGATAGCGAAAAAAAGCACTATCTTGCAGAGTTGCTTTTTTTATTAAAGCTAATGTGATCTCCTTTTTTGTTGGCGCACGATCGGTTGGAAGCTGAACGGCGTAGGGAGTTTGGAAGGTCAAAAATTTCTTCAAATGGGCTGAGGCATTTTCATCCCAATCGACGGGTTGACGATCTTCCAATTCCCACTCCAGCAGCCACACCTTAATTTCACTATCATAGTTACCTCCCGAAAAAGCATATTTGCCGTCAGGACTTAAAACTACTTTATTATTATAACCGGAGAGTCTTTCAAAAGTGTGCAAACATTTACCCGTTTGAATGTCCCACAATTTAACTGTATTGTCAGGACTTCCTGATAATCCATATTTTCCGTCAGCACTAAAGCTGACTGAGGTTACTCTATCTTTGTGACCTTCAAAAGTGCGTAAAGATCCGCCGTATGCAAAATCCGAAATGTTCCATAATTTGATTGTTTTATCAGTACTTGCCGTTAAAGCATATTTTCCATCAGCACTCAAGCTCATTGAGTTTACAGAATCTTTGTGACCAGTAAAAGTTCTTAAGCACTTGCTCGTTACAATATCCCATAATTTGATTGTATGATCGGAACTTGCTGATAAAACATACTTTCCATCGGCACTAAAGCCAACTGATTGTATATAGTCTGTATGTCCAACAAGTGTGCGTAGGCACTGTCGAGTTTTTACGTTCCACAATTTGATAGTTTTATCAGAACTTCCCGACAAAGCAAATTTTCCATCTAAACTGAAACTTACCGATCTTACTGAATCCCTATGTCCTTCAAAAGTACGTAAACATTCGCCAGTTGACACATCCCAAAGTTTTAAAGTGTTATCGTCATTATTGTCGTGAGCGGCTCCCGACAATGCGTATTTTCCGTCAGAAGATAACCCTACTGATTGGATAAGCCCGTTGTGCCCTTCAAAGGTACGTAAACATTTGCCCGTTGCGATTTCCCATAATTTAAGTGTTTTATCAACACTTCCCGATAACAAATATTTCCCGTCAATACTACAATCTATTGAACTAACCGCATCCGTATGACCTAAAAACGCTGCTTTACTCCATCCTCCATTAAACGCCTTGTGAGGCAAATATGTATATAATTTGGTCCATAATTCCAATGCCTCATTGTTTCGTTCGTAACCGCGTTGTGATCTTGCTTGTTTGATGTAGTCAATAGAAGATACAAAGTTAGAGTTGCTAAAAAATTCCTCTGCTTTAGTCAAATTTTCTTCAAATATTATTTCTGCTTTTGCTGCGGCTTCACTTTCAACAAATCGGCAAAGAGTTAACGGCGCAGAATATTGAGACGGACAAATTGCCCATATTTTGACTGTGTTGTCCTTATTGTTATCAAAATATCCTGCACCTGATACAGCACACTTCCCGTCGGCACTAAAACTTACAGCATTTATCATGTCCTTGTGACCTTCAAAGGTACGCAAGCATCTGCCGGTGGCGATTTCCCATAATTTGAGATCGTTATCGGTTCGATGAGGCTCTCCCGATCCCGATAAAGCATATTTTCCGTCGGAACTTAAACTAACAGAGTGAATAGTTGCTGTGTGACCCTTAAAGGTTTGTAAGCATTCACCGCTGGTAATATCATAAAAATTAAGAGCGTTATCAAAACTAAATAGCGCATATTTTCCGTCGGAGCTTAAACTTATTGATCTGACAATAGCTTCTCCCTCAATAGTTTTCAAACATTTGCCTGTCGCTGTGTCCCACAACTTGAGAGTGTTGTCAGCACTTCCTGATAATGCATATTTCCCGTTAGAGGACAAACTTAATGAATAAACACTTTTTGTATGATCTTCTAGGGTTTGTAGACAATTTCCTGTTGCAACATCCCAAAATTTAAGAGTGCCGTCAAGACTTCCCGATAAAGCAAACTTAAAATCAGAACTCGCGCTTACCGCATCTACTCTTTCCTTATGTCCTTCAAAAGTACGTAAACATTTGCCGGTGGCGATTTCCCATAACTTGAGAGTATAATCCCAGCTTCCTGATAGCGCATATTTTGCGTCGGCACTTAAATTTGCTGAGGTTACATTTTTAGCTGTAAAAACAGCAGAACCGGGCGTGGAGAAATATGGATTTGCATTTTTAACGTGACCTTCAAAAGTGCGTAGGCATTTGCCGGTTTCGGTGTCCCATAATTTGAGTGTGTTGTCCTCGCTTCCGGATACCGCATACTTTCCTTTAGCACTCAAACTTACCGAAGTTACAAGTTTTGTATGTCCTTCGAAAGTATTCAAAAGCCGTTTCGAGTTTGGATTTCTTGATGTGGCAAAACTGAGCAAATCAGCAATTTCTTTTTTTCTGCCATCTAATTCTGAAATTCCATTAAAAGCCTCAATGGCCGATTCCATATCGTCTCGTTCAAGGTGAATTTGACCTAAAAGATATTTAATTTCTTGATTGTGTTGGTGAGATTTTTGAACTTCCTCCATTTCACGAACTAGATCATCATCACCGAGTTGCGCTGTTCGCCAAAGTATCAGCCCGCGATTATATGTTGATTCAGGATGCTGCGGATGGATTTTCAGAATTTCATCCCAAAGTTTTAATGCTTCGTCTTTGCGCCCTAAATCAATCAAACTTGCAGCTTTATTATTTAGCGAATCTGCTTGTAGTTTGGCAGCTTTTGGAATTTCTCTTTTGTATTTTGTCTGAGTTAAATTTTGGTAAACTTGTTGGAGTTCATCCGCAACGACGAGCATATCTTTGGGACGATGCGCCGGTTCATTGGTAAAACATTTATTCAATAACTCAGCCAATTGCTTTGGCATAGCCGGAATTTGTGTATACTCGGAACCGTTATCCTGAAAACTTTCTAATATTCCTGGTGCTGTTTCGCCACTCATCCAAGTTCTCTCGCCCACGAACATTTCCAGAACCGTTAATCCCCAACTCCAAATGTCAGTTTTTCTCGAAAGGGCTTTTCCAGAGGCTTGTTCAGGTGAAGCGTAGGCGGGTGTCATTCCGCCACTTGCAACCAAAATACTCTGTCCGGCGGTAGAGAGGTTATTTTCAGGTTCAATTTCCGATACTCCTCTTGCTCTTGCCAAGCCGAAATCGGTAACTTTTACTGTTCCATTATCAGTGATTAGAATATTTGCGGGTTTAATATCCTGATGCACCAATCCTTGTTCGTGTGCATAATTTAATCCCCAGGCAAATTGAATTGCAAAATCTAAAATTCTCTCTAATGACTTCTCCTTACCGTCTTCGTAAAGTTTTCCTTTGCCCTCTTCACCAATCCAATCTTTTAGTGTTCCTTCTTTTATATATTCCGCAAAAACTCGCGGAACACCGCCTAGTTCACGAACATAATAACAATTAACGATATTTGGGTGCAGACCCAGATTAATCCAAGTTTCAGCTTCTCGTTTAAAATTCTCTTTTTGTATCTCAGTTTGAAAATGATTAGCTCGCGGAGCTTTAACAACAAGATCGGTATTCCAACTATTATGATAAACACGATAAACAAGACCCATTGCGCCGCCGGTAAATATTTCTTTGACTTCATAGGTGTCAAGGATCACATCGCCAATTCTCCATTCTTCGGCAACCTCTTGCTCGGCTTCTTTTAATGATTGAGGAAATTTTTCTTCTGTTTGGTTCCAAACTGTCGGTTGAGTCGCATTTTTACTAGAATCAGATGATATTTCGGTTTCATCAGGCAATAAGGTTTCGTCATTCATTTTTATTGGCTCCTACATAACTTTCTCGAGGGCTGATTTAAATTCCCCGGCATTCTGATAACGATCTTTTGTATCCTTAACTAAAGCCCTGTCAATTACTTCAGCTATGGATTTTGGAATATCGTTGTTAAGGCTTCTGATCGGGGTCGCATTACCTTTCATGATAACCTCAACCGGCGATGCACCGCTAAAATCATATGGCGTCTCCGCTGTCAGTAAAAAGAATAGCGTTGCCGCCATACTCCAGACATCGCTGACCGGTTTGACTCTCTTGAAATTGGTTAATTGTTCTCGCGGCATAAAGGCGAGTGTTCCGGCTTTCTGTCCGGTTGCTGTCATTCCTGAAAGTCCGGCGGTTTGAAAACTTTTTGCGAGACCGAAATCGGCAATCTTGGCGATTCCGTTTTCAGCTGCTGTGAGCAAAATATTCTGAGGTTTAAGATCACGGTGAACAAAGATTTTTTCATGACGATGAGCATGAGATAGTCCTTCCAAACAATCAAGAACTATTCTTAAAGCTTCACCAATTTCAAAAGTTGACCTGCGCTTTGTCATCAAATCGAAAACGCTTCCGCCAGCGCAGTATTCCAAAGTGAAGAAGAATATACTGCCTGTTGAGCTTTGCTCATAAAGTTTGACTATATTGGGGTGCTGTAGCTCCTGGGTTACTTCGATTTCTCGTTGAAAGATTGCTCTGGCATGCGAATTTACGGCAAGTTCAACGAGCAGGGTTTTTAATGCCAAGGTCGCATTATCCTTCTTGCGGCGGACTAGATAAACGGCTCCCATACCGCCCTCGCCCAATTGCTTCAGAATTTCATAATTATCAATACCACCCTTATTGAAATCCGTATTATCATCGTAAAGTGAGTTTTGCAGCATTTCGAGAATAGTATCGGGATTTTCATGCACGGCTTGTCGGCAACTGACGCAAATATAATCTCCGCGAAAACCTAGCGGAATCTCATCAGATACGTTTTTTTTGCATTTATTACAAATAGCGGCTGATTTAACAGTTGAAAGCAATTCACCTCTTTGAGCTTTGTCAGCACAGTCATCACAAGTTATTAAATTGCCTACTGCCGATACAAATTCAGCTACTTTGTTTGGCGTTTCGTCGCCGCAATGAGAACAATAAACGGCAGACTCAATGCTGACATTGAAGATCGTATTGCCGACTTTTATTTCATCCCCGTCTTGGAGCTTGGTTGATTCCGCGGTCAACATTCGTGCCTGTTCGGGAGTCAAATGTTTGGCGCGTCCCCCGTATTTGACACCGTTGATATAGGTTCCGTTCAAACTTCCTAAATCGCATATTGTCGCGGCAGGCGGATTTGCTTCCAAAATAAAATGATGGCGCGAAGCGGTCGTATCATTTTTGGAAAGTCGGGCGTGACAGTCATCTTCTCGACCGAAGATAAACGTGTCATGGTTATCAAACGTAAATTTCTGTCCTTTAATTGGTCCGGCGGTTACATCGAGGATTATTTGGTTTGGCATATTAACTCTTCAATTCAAAATTTAATTAGGGATAAATGAAAATACTTCGGTTTCTCCAATTTTGATTGGAAATAATTTCAATTTAATTTGTTGTGAATACAAATCTTTCAGTGAAAAATGAATGATTTTCTTAAAAATTAGATTTGTGAAAATATACCTTATTTTTTCGTCTTTTTAAAATAAACGCTGGCTTGAACACAAATAAAACTATAAATTTTTGAAATTATGCTCAACAATAGACAAAACCTCGCCGGCAGATTCGGTTAATTTCACTCTGCTGGCATCGTAAGGAATATTAAGTTTCAGCATCTTTAAAACATCAAACCTTTCGCCGTTGTGATATACCATTGCCGGCTGATAAGCTGTCGGTCTGAAACCGTAATTGTAAAAGGTTCGCTGCAGCCTCGGATCATAAGCGGAAATATTTACTTCAATTACACTCACTTCCGAATTGTTATATAACTGTAAAAGCGAGCCGCAGAGATAACCTTTTGTCGTATCATTATTTGCGATTAGTTCCAGACCTTTTAGCAGATTATTCTCTTTATCAAACTTATAACCAATTGCACCCAAAACTTTATTTTCAGCGTCTTGAGCGACTAAATAATCTACCTTTCGCCGCTTAATTAAAGATATTCCCGAATCCAAAGTGAGGCTTCCAAAAAGCGGCGGTTCTGATATTCGCTCCCGCTTAATGCTGACTAATTCGGCAAGTGCTAAATTCTCCAGTGGTTGTAGTTTGCAAATAATTTCGTCAGGATAAGCCTCGCAATCATTTGCCTCAATAATATCACTTGGCAAATTCATTTCTGTCAATACATATCGAGCAAGCGGGACGGCTTCGGGAATAAGAAAAGGTGTTTCCTTTTTTCGTAAAAGTTTAGCGTTTCCGTATAATCGGGCATAAATGATAAATGCCTCGCGCTGAAATTCTATCGAATAATATTGTGGACTAAAGCCGACGATAGTAAATCCTGAGCGTTCCAATAATATCTGACTGGAAGTATGCGCCGTGCGGGCTTCTCCGACAGCAAATTCGATGTTATCACCGGCTGCCTTGACTAAGGCATTGATTATACGGCGAGCTAATCCGAGCCTCTTATATTCTGGGTGCGTTACCAACCTTCCAAGCATTCCGATCTGATCGTTATTGTCGCCGTAACCTATATCAACCGCACCCGAAGCGATAACTTTTTCTTTATCCCTTAATACCAGCCATATAATATTGTCGCCGTAAATTGCCCTTTTATACCATCCTTCGTCAAAAAATTCGGACGAGGCATAATCCGAGCCGTAATTGAGCTTAAATAAATCTATTACCGATTGAATATCGTGTTCTTTTAATTGATGTATTTCGAGATCATCAAATTGAAAATCGCTGGTTGCAAATAGATTCATCTTTTTAACTCTTTTTGATATTGTGGGATGTAAAATTAACTAAACTCTCATTTTATTAGAAGTTGCAGTAAATCGCTATTCTTAATATGATTCTCTTCAACTGTTGCCTGAATATCTAATATCCTGTTTTGTAGCCTTGATTTTAAATAGAATTCAACTTTATGACCCGATTCATCTTTATTTGGGAGTTCAAGTATCTCGACCAATTCATCTATTATGCTTTGAACTGTCAAATTATATGGAATTTCAGAGCCTTCCAAATACATACCGTTTGGGATTTGAATATCAATAACAACAATCGTTTATAATCGTTTGGTTTCAGATATCGGGAAATCGTTAAGCGTTTCTTCAGTGATTGAACCTTCATTTGACATTTCTTGAAAAAGAAGCAGTAAGTCTCCGCCTTTTATTTGGGATTCCAACAGCGTTTGTTTATTTTGCAAAATCCGCTTCGCACCATAAGAAACATTTTCTCGGTCAATATAAAGTAATTTGAATTGAATTAAATTCTTTGAATTATTAAATAGAAGCAACTCTATTTAACCAACTATTTCATCAATTACTCCTTGGATACTCAAACTCAACTGAATCGTATAGTTCGAAATTAATTCTTCAATTGTGGAATTAAACGTAATATTTAAAGTG
Organism: Acidobacteriota bacterium; assembly: GCA_031362765.1. Taxonomy (GTDB): domain Bacteria; phylum Acidobacteriota; class Blastocatellia; order Pyrinomonadales; family Pyrinomonadaceae; genus JAFDVJ01. The sequence continues at coordinate 13,023 of JANLTD010000316.1, forward strand.
TCGTCAAGTGTGAAGGGTAAAGATTCGTCCAATTTGATAGCTAAAACCGAAACTGTCAGATAATCACTTAAATTATGAGTTTATAAGTTTCTAATTGGCGATAAATAAGTTTTGTATGACCAAAAGTAATTTCACAACCATCAAAAAGGAGACAATGATTCTGCTGCCTGCCGTTGAAGTATATTCCACCACTGCTTGAATAAATTTGACCGTTCGATTCTATTTTGCCGTCATAGATTGCATATTTTCCATCTTCAAATATGATAAAAGCTTGATATCTTGAGACATATGGATCGCTAAGAACGATTGAGTTTTCCGGCGATCGTCCAATGCTGCAAATCTCATCCGGTGATAAATCAAAAAGCAAAGAGAAATTATTATCTTCGGTAATCAACTCCACTTGGCAATTTAATAAAGTTAAATCTTCCGGTTCTATTAAATACTCACTGCCGAGAATTTCAGATGTTGACATTGGGGAGGTCATCGCTCCAATACCTGTCTGAAGTTCGGAAGATAATTTCTCCAACTCGCGCCGCACTTCTTCAGGTTTGATGTAACCAAATCCGGCACAGCCTAATTGATATAAGAGCCGTTCAAAATCCTGTTCATTCCATTGCGGTTTTCCCTTGCGGGTTAAACCTTGTGTAATTTCTTCATCGGTTGGTTTGCGGTCTGTTGGGATTGTACCTGCGTAAGGAGTTTGGATTGTCAAAAAATTGTTTAAGTATGGTCGTGCCCCATCATCCCAATCTACAACTTCGCGTTCCTCCAATTCCCAATCTAAAAACCATAACTTTATTGATTGGTCAGAACTTCCTGATAAAGCAAATTTGCCGTCAGAACTAAAACAGACTGATTTTACACCTTCAGAATGACCTTCAAAAGTACGAAGACATTCGCCTGTCGCCAGGTCCCATAATTTGAGTGTTTTGTCAGCACTTCCTGATAAAGCAAATTTGTCGTCAGCACTAAAACAGACTGAGTCTAAAGATTGAGAATGACCTTCAAAAGTACGAAGACATTCGCCTGTCACCACGTCCCATAATTTGAGTGTTTTGTCCCAACTTCCTGATAAAGCAAATTTGCCGTCAAAACTAAAACAGACTGAACTTACACTATCACTATGAGTTTTAAGTGTCTTATGGTTCCAAGTTGAATTTAATCTCTGATGTGGTAAATGCAAATATAGCTTAGTCCACAGCTCAATTGCTTCAGGATTTCGACCGTATCCGGGAATTGATCTTGCCTGCTTAATGCAATCGGCAGTTTCTATAAAATTTAATCTGGCAAAAGATTCCCCGGCTTTTGCCAGAAAATCTTGGGCGGCACTTTCATGCTTTATGGCGGTTGTGCTTTCCAAGAACTGACATATATTTAATTGAGCAGAATATGTATATTCTTCAATTTTCGATAATTTGAGTGTTTTGTCAGCACTTCCTGATAAAGCAAATTTGTCATCAGCACTAAAACAGACTGAAAATACATTACTAGCTGAAAACACATCACTAGATTGACCTTCAAAAGTACGAAGACATTTGCCTGTCGCCAAGTCCCATAATTTGAGTGTTTTGTCAGCACTTCCTGATAAAGCAAATTTGTCATCAGCACTAAAACAGACTGAACTTACATAATCAGAGTGACCTTCAAAAGTACGAAGACATTCGCCTGTCGCCACGTCCCATAATTTGAGTGTTTTGTCCCAACTTCCTGATAAAGCAAATTTGTCGTCAGCACTAAAACAGACTGAATGAACATAATAAGAATGACCTTCAAAGTTGCGGATATGTTGGGTAGAGAGGTAGTATCAAAAGTTGTGGAAATGGAAAAAAGGTAAAAATAGCGTATCCTTGTTTTGATCAAAAAACATAACAGGTTTGAAGCCTGAAAAGGA
>JANLTD010000377.1:0-2399 GCA_031362765.1 Acidobacteriota bacterium
CTGAACTTGTCATAACCGGAACGCCCTTTCGCGCCCGAAGCGGGACGCTCATTGCAAGCGGGGACGCTTGCGCTCCGGTCCGCTTCGCGCTTTTACTTCAGCCCAATACGCCTGACCAGTTCATCGAAGCGCGGGTCGTCGCGCAGACTATCAAAAGCCGGCTCGACATTCAGCATCGTCAACTGACCTTGGCGTTTTTCGATGGATTTGTTCAAATATTCAAACGCCTGTTCCTTGTCGCCCAGCCGGGCGCACTGTCTTGCCAATGCATATAAATTGGCTGAAGGCTTCTGTTCGTTTAACTTTTGTTGCTCAAAGAATTTCTCCCTGACTCCCTGCCAGCCCGAAGTTTCGTAGGCATTCTGATAAATCCCGAGACTTTCGGGATTGTTTCGTTTTTGTCCTTTCATAAACCATTCGTAGGCCCCGGCGGCGTCGCCCTTCAAATCATATGCTAAGGAAAGCCAAGCGTAAGCCGTCGCATGATTCTCGTCCACTTCAATAACTCGTCTATTTTGAAGAATAGCTTCGTCATAACGGCGGGCGAGATACAAGATAACTCCGCCCGTGTGCTGATGTTGAAGCGAATTCGGGTTAATCTCTTGAGCCGTTTTCGATTCGGCAATCGCTTCATCAAAACGTCCGCGGACGGCTAAATAAAAGGCATACCGCTCGTGCGCCAAATCGGAATTCGGTTCGAGTTCAATGGCGGTCGCCAGGTCTTTTTCCGCGCCGGCGAAATCCCATTCAGATGTAAATTTTAATTCTCCTGAAACCGCGTAACCTTCCGCCAAATTGTTGTCGAGTGCCAATGCTTTGGTGACGGCTTCTTTCGCCTTCTCATATTCTTCGCGGGGCAAGTTGCCGCCGAGATTGCCCGACATAATAAAGGCGTGCGCCATTCCCGAATAGGCGAGCGCGTAATTCGGGTCAAGTTTGATGGCCTGCTCGAAGTATTCAACCGCTTTTCGCGCTGCCGCCCCGGTTCGGTTGGAGGTCAAAGCTCGACCTTGCAGATAGAGCCGATAGGCTTCTTCATTAGTTGTCCCGCGCTTTGCTTGCATGCTGCTTGAGGTGGTCGCAAATCGCGCCAGCAGTTTGTTGCCGACCTCGCCCGCGATCGCATCCTGCATCGCAAAAACGTCGCCGGCGTCTTTTTCGCTTTTATAGGTTTCTTCGATCTGCCCGCTGGCGACATTAAAAAGCTGCGCGGTGATGCGAAGGCGCCCGCCTGCCAATTGGTAATTCGAGGCGAGAACATAATCAACCTGTTGTTCGCGTCCCGCCGCTATCGGGTCTTGTGCGAGGTCGGCATATTTGCGCGTCGCGCTCAGCGGTCGGGCGGTGAAACCCTTCATTGTATTGAGTTTGATAATTAACGAATCGGCGATCCCGATTTCATACAGCTCATTGCGGATCGCTGTATTGATTGGGGTTGATGGAAGAACAGCGATGGATTTCTTACCGCCGACAGCTCTTTTACCCGCCGAGAAAAAATAATAACCGAGAGCGATAGCACCGATCAGAAATGCTGCCAATCCGATTCTGGCAAGCGGCAGGCGATTTTTAGGCGCAGGTGCGCTCGGGCTGTTTGGCTTTGCGGGAGTTGATTCAAGTCCGGTAATTTGTGCAGTTGATTCTTCGGGCGTCGTTGATGGTAATAGCTGTTCTGCCGCCTCGTTTCCATTTGCTTCGCGCCGCCAATCCGCGAGAGCGACGACTTTGTGAGACGGAGCGAGGGTGGTATGGTGCGACGTAGCGACAGGAACAATCGGATAAATGTAATCAGTTTCCAAGTTAATTTTTTTCTCTCTGTCGCTCCGTCGCTCCGTCACTCTGTCACTTCGTCGCTCCGTCACTCCGTCTCCTTGTCTCACCGTCTCACTATCTTCTTCAATGCGGCGCACTTCAGCAACGAAACGGTAGCCGTGTTTTTGAACCGTTTCAATAAACTGCTGCTTGCCTAACGCTCGCCGGAGGGCGTGGACGCATTTGTTCAGATTGTTTTCTTCGACAAACGAATCAGCCCAAACTTGATTCAGCAATTCATCTTTGCTTATCAGATGTCCGGCGTTTCTGACCAGAATGCAGAGCGTTTCAAAAGCCTTTTCGGAAAGCGGCACGCGTTCGCTGCCATCGGAACGCACTAAAAAGCGTTCCGTCACGTTAAGACGAAACTGTCCGAATTCATATAACTCTTTTTCTTTCAATGACATCTGCTTTGACGGCGAGGTGGAATCAAATCGGAATAAAAACTGAAATACTATTCCGTTCCTCTCGCGTAATCTGAGTCAGTGTATAGCACAGTGGCGGCACGCTCGATAGATAAAATAAAAGATTTCTGTCGGGCATCTTATCACCCTTTGAAGGTGAAAACAAGAATTTGTTTCGGCAGAAAG
>JANLTD010000380.1:0-7186 GCA_031362765.1 Acidobacteriota bacterium
TCGGCTGGGAGCGCAGGCAGCCTTGCCTGCCCGTTCCAGCGAAGCATCGAACGGCAACGCCGGATTACCTAAAAAGTTTTAGCTAATCAAAGCAATGCTGAGCACAGCGTTTGATTACCTAAAACTTTTTAGGTAATCAAACGTCGCGCGCCTTGTTCTCGCAAAGCCTCGAACGCGCGTTGCAGGCAAGGCTGCCTGCGCTCCCGGCCGATCGGATTATTCAGTCATAGTCCATTCAAAATAACCGTCTTTGGAATTGCTTCCGCAGGCTATAGATTTCGGTCCCCAGTAGAGAAAAGTTCCATCGTCAAATGCGGCGCGGGCGTAGAGTTTGGTTGCGCCCGAACCGGTTGTCGTATAGTTGCTGTCGTATTCGCCGATCGTACCGCGATATTTGCCGTCTATGTAGATGTCAATGACATAGCCGGTTTCATTGATGAGGTCAATCGAGCAGGTTCGCTGCCCTCCGCCGCGGGTTTTTGTTTTGGTTGATTTACTGTTTTTCGAATTTTGACTGCGCATTGCGGTGATGTTTTTGTCTTCATCGCCGCTGCCTTTTTCCGATTTTTGAGTAACTTTTTCAGCTTTCGTCTGTCGAACTTTCTTGTTCGAATTTTGCGCTTCTGTTTCCGTGATCAGGCTGACAGGCGAAAACGCGACTGAAACCGATAAAATCACCAATGCGATTAACATAAATAACAATTTAATTTTCATAAATTTTCCTCGTTTTGAGTTTCGGTTTTTATCAAATTCAAAAAGCGAAACTCTTATTTTTTCTCCTAACTTGTTTATTTTTTAATTTAGCTAAACCCTCATTTGGGCTTAGTTCCTTACTTTTGCAAAGAATCTTTTTTGAAAGGTATTTATTCTCGATTAAGACCTTTCATTTTACTGTTTAGGTAAAATTTCAATTTCCTTTTTGGTTGTTAACCAACCGCTAAAAGGAATACTCATTGAGTTACTGTTTCGCGAGTTCGTCGAGGCCTGGTCGAACAAACTTTCAAGTGCTGATTCGTCACCTTTTCCGCGCCGACCGATTGCAATCGCAGAACTTTCCAACATTTTGCCCTCGAATTTTTGTGAGGTCGCAATCAACTTAAAAGTTTCCTTACCGAAAGGTTCTTCAGCTTGTAGAACAGAAAATCCCGAACAGGTTTTAGGCAAAAACAACGGTAACGTCTTACCATTCGGCAAAATATCGCTCGGTGACGGCGGTTGGTATATCAATTTGATTGAACCATCGGTCGAGATATTATAAAGATACGGAAACAAAGGCTTATCTGTATTGTTGACGATTTCAAAATAATACCAATCACCCGGATTAAACGGAACTTTTTCATCATCCATTTTTTTCATTTCGGCTGCTGTGTATTCTTCCACTTCACAAGAATCTCCTTCTTGTTTAGGCAATTTGACTGATTTGAGTCTGATTAGTTTGGCTTCCATCTGCCCGGACATATTCGAGACGGCATTATCAAGTGTCAGCATATTTTCGACGCGAGTGTATTTTTCTAATGCCTCTCTGATTTTATCTTCGGCATTTGGTTCATCGGTTTTAACCCAAAAATTGTAAATCGGGTTTCCTTTTGAATTTGCCAGATAAAAAACATCATCTGTGTCTTTCGGCATAGTTGCGCCATCCTTTGCCGATTTGCGAACACCTTCTTTGAATTGGGAAAACTTTCCGCGCACGACTGCAATATTCCAATTCTGATTACCTTCAAATGTAATAGGTGTTTCAATCGGCTCGAAAAAATTGTTTGTGACAAGTATTTCTTTGAGACGTTTTGACATCGCAAAGCCCGCATCAGTTCCGTTTGTGTCAATCGCGACTTTACGTTTTTGGTCGGTAAAAAATGGTGTTGCGAGAACAATTTTTGACTTCGGTGATATATCTAACCCGGATACTTTAACCTTCGAAGTAAAATTCAATGAATCAATAATTTTGCCGACGGCAATACGGTCAGTTTCGCCTGTGTACTGGACGGCGCTATCTTTGTAAATACCAATTAAGCCGCCCGGCAATGCGCCGACAATTTTTCCGGCTTCGATGGTTAAAATTGTGTCATTGCCAACTTTTTCGACTTTTAAAATCGGGATTGAAAGCTTTTGGCGAGATTCGGATGTTCCTAAAAATTGTCTGTCAATATCGCCTTCTACCTGCGGTGTTTGGTCCTTGTTTTTTTTATTTACCGCCGTCGAAACCGCACGCATCAATTCTCGGTAACTGATGCCGCGATTTTCCCGCAATTCTTTGACTAAGTAATAAGTTAAATACCCGTTCCATTGTTCTTTCGGATTGTTTTCATTGACAATTGTTTCACCGGGTTTTGCAGGTTTTGGCAGAATCGCAATTTCGCCTTCCTGCGATTGCTCATTCGGCATACTGCCCGAAATAGTGACATAACTTTTGTCATCATCCATCGTTTCATTAAGCGGCGCGTCTCCTCTGGTATTACTTGTTTTCTTTGCAAACACGCGATTCTTGATACTTTTATTGCCGCTACCGCGCGTTACCGTGCCGGAGTGACAACTGTCAAAAATAAAAGTGATGTTCGAAGTGTATTTTTTGAGCTCCTTAAACCAGGCATTTAAGTCATCATCACGTATGTCAGTCGTTTCACTATCCCTGACTGTATCCATCGGCACGATCGTTTCGTCATATCCGTCAACCTCGTCTTTCCCCTCTTTTTCAGTGGGTTGGTCAGGAACATATGCTCCGTGTCCGCTGTAATAAAATAGAATGGTTGCCCCGTTGCCGGTTGGATTTTTCTCTTTAAAAGCCTTGGCATTTTTGATTAAATGGGCACGGAAAGCCGCTTCTATGTTTGCTTTTGTCGGCTTCTGAGTTTTGCTGTTTTCGGATGAAACCAATTCCAGTATCTCAGTTTTAGGATCGAATTTGTAATTATCAACCAACAAATCATGCATTAACTTGACATCATTTTCAGTTCCGCTCAAATCGCTGATTTTTTCATCGTTATATTCATTGATACCGATCAGTAAAGCAAATTTACCTTCCGGTTTTGTCTGAGCGTTGACAATTTCATTCGACGAATTTGAAAACGCGAAATAAAGTAACCCGATTGCCGTGCAAGTCGTCAGCAATAATATGTATTTGATTTTTTTCATAATTTTTCTTCTCCTTTTTTAGCTGTGAACGCAGGCAGCCTTGCCTGCCCGTTCTAGCGAAGCGTCGAACGGAAACGCTGGTTATCAATTCAAGTTTCGAGTAAATCGAGCGTGTCGCGCATCTTCTCGCAAAGCCTCGAAGGCGCGGGCAAGCGAGACGCTCGCGCTCCAGTCATTTTTGGTCATCTTATATATTTTCATTGCTTTTGTTGTGCCGCTTTGATAATCTCCGTTATCAAAATTCCAATAATCTCCTCCTTTTTCCCGGTTACTTTTACTTTTCCGAGAACTTTTTTGTCTTGCACGAGCGAAACTTCCGCTGTGATCGTGCCGTCGGCATTGACGGTGTAGAATCCGCGCGGACTCAAGCCGTTGGCGGCTTTGGTGGCTTTGATGTAGTTGAGCGCAGAATTTTCTCCACGCGCGGAAACGAGGCTCAGTTCCAGCAGACGTTTTTCGAGTTTTTCGGTTAAATCTTCGTCGTCGGTTTCTTGGTCTTTGACGCGCAGAGCAGGTTGCAAAATCAGCGGAACTTTTCGCGCCGGTTGGATTGATTTTCTTTCGTCGCCTTCGATTTGTCCAACGGCGAAGGTTTTCGATTCACCTTTGAAAAAGTATGGTTTCTGCACGCCGCCGATCCCTTTTGCCAGATCTTCGACTTTGTTTTCGGCGTAACCGAACCATTTTTCGATGTCCAAAAATCTGCCGCTCTCTAAAACGGTATCAACCGTCATCGCTTCGATCAGCGAATAGGTCAGCAAACCTTGACGAAATTCGTTCGCTTCGTAAGAAACTTTGTCCGACGCACTGCCCATCAAAACGTAAAATCCGGTTCGCTCGCGCAGACGGTCGAGCGAGCGAATCTGCAATTTGTCTTCGTCCGTATCGCTTCTGACCATTGCGACTAAATCCTTCTGCGCCGCGCCCGCCGCGCAGGTGTCGAAAATCATCACCTTTTTCTCGGCTTTGATGTCGAAAACCCATTTTGCAAATTCGAGCGAAGTGATCGTAACCGGTTCGCGCTGACTCAGATTGCCCATAACATTGCCGTCGAGCGTCGTTGCGTCCATCATCGGATACAGATACATATCGTAAAACGAGCTTTCCTGCTTGGCTTCGACCGATTTGATCGCCGTGCCGTGTCCCGAAAGATACACAAACACGACATCTTCCGGCTTGGCTTTGGCGGCAACTTCGGCAAAAACTTCCTTGAAATTTTGCTTCACGGGCGCAAGCCGCTTAAAATCCGGCAAGTCCGCGAGTCCCGCAAATTGCGATTTCGTATCTTTTTCGGTGCTGAGAAGCCGCAGATGAACTCGTGAACAAGGTTTGTTTTGCGCCATTTCATCACTGCAAAAATAACGACGCGCCGCACGGCTGACGGCATTGGCAATGTCTTCCGAATCTTTCGCCGCATAGCGCAAATCGAGCGCATCGCCCGAATAATCGGAAATGCCCGCGACAATCGCGTAAAAATTTATCTCCGAAGGCTTTTTCTGTTCGTCTAATTGGAAAACGCCCGTGCCTTTTGAAACCGCGCCTTGCCCGTTCACATTGAGAAAAACCTCTTTCGCCCGACTCCGCACATCATTTTCGAGATTCCAAACAATTATTTCGACCTTATTTTCACCACCGCGCAATTTCTCCAACGGAATCTCCAACGCCAAATCCGCACTCGCCGCGCGTCCATTCACATTCTTCCCAACCCGCGCATCCGAAATAATCTCACTGCCGTTCAATTGAACCTCAACCCGCCCAATCCCGCCGCCGCGATTTTCCAATTTCAAATTCAAAAGATTAGGTTTCTGCGCCGATTGCTCAACCGTCAAAGCCGGATAAAGCGTTATTGAAAACTCACCCGCCGAAGAATTCCGCTTGCCTGAATAAATATCTCTGAGCAATCCCGGCGAAAGAGATTTACTTTTTAACTGTTCGAGCGTAATCACTTCATAACCCGAATTCGGCACAAAAACGACATAGTGCATCAATTTCAAAGCATCCGGCGAAGCATCAAAATTGCTGTCAGGCGAATTTACTACCCAATCTTCTTTATCAATCGAAGTCAACGTCGCCGCCAATTTCCCCGTTTCTCTGTCCCACAATTTTATTGTCGCATCAAAACTTCCGCTGACAAGTGAATTCCCGTCCGGCGCAAACGCAACTGAACTAACCGAATTAGTATGACCTTCGAGAGATTTGATTTGCTGTCCGGTTTCGACATTCCACAATTTGATTGAATTGTCAGAACTTCCAGAAGCAAGTGTTTTTCCGTCCGGCGAAAATGCTACTGACCAAACCGGAAAAGTATGCCCTGTGAAAGATTTCAACTCTTGTCCGCTCTTGACATTCCACAATTTGATTGTTTTGTCCAAACTTCCCGAAGCGAGAGTTTTCCCGTCCGGCGAAAATGCTACTGAATCAGCCGAATCGCTATGTCCTGTGAAAGATTTTAACTCTTGCCCACTTTTGATATTCCACAATTTGATTGTGTGGTCTGCACTTCCCGAAGCGAGAGTTTTCCCGTCCGGCGAAAATGTAACTGAGGAAACCAAACTGCTATGACCTGTGAAGGATTTCAACTCTTGTTCGCTCTCGATACTCCACAGCTTAATTGTAGAGTCCCAACTTCCCGACGCGATGGTTTTCCCGTCCGGTGAAAATGCCACTGATTCAATCCAATCGCTATGTCCTGTGAAAGATTTCAACTCTTGCCCACTTTCAACATTCCACAACTTGATTGTTTTATCATAAATTTCCGCCGAAGCGAGCATTTTCCCATCGGGCGAAAACGCCACTGATTCAATTCTACTGCTATGACCCACAAGAGATTTCAACTCTTGCCCGCTCTCGACATTCCATAACTTGACTGTTTTGTCCCAGCTTCCCGAAGCGAGAGTTTTCCCGTCCGGCGAAAACGCAACTGACATAACAGATTCGCTATGACCCGCAGGGGATTTCGTCTCTTGCCCGCTCTCCACACTCCACAACTTGACTGAATTGTCATAACTTCCCGAAGCAAGCGTTTTCCCGTCCGGCGAAAACGCGACTGAACTAATCGATTCAGTATGACCTTCGAGAGATTTTAACTCTTGCCCGCTCTCAACATTCCACAACTTAATTGAATTGTCCGAACTTCCCGAAGCGAGAGTCTTCCCGTCCAGCGAAAATGTCACTGACAAAACCGAATCGCTATGACCTGTGAGGGATTTTATCTCTTGTCCGGTTTCAACATTCCACAACTTGATTGTTTTGTCCCTGCTTCCCGAAACAATGGTCTTCCCGTCCGGGGAAAATACCACTGATTCAACATAATCACTATGACTGGCTAGAGATTTTAGCTCTTGTCCGTTTTCGACATTCCACAGCTTGATTGAATTGTCATAACTTCCTGAAGCAATGGTTTTCCCGTCCGACGAAAACGCCACTGAATTAGCCGAACCGCTATGACCTGTGAGGGCTTTTATCTCTTGACCTGTTTCGACATTCCACAATTTGATTGACTTGTCAGCACTTCCCGAGGCAATAATTTTTCCGTCCGGCGAAAATGCGACTGACGAAACTAAACTGCTATGACCCGCAAGAGATTTCAGCTCTTGCCCGCTCTCGACATTCCATAACTTGATTGAATTGTCCGAACTTCCCGAAGCGAGAGTCTTCCCGTCCGGTGAAAATGCCGCTGAATAAACCCAGCCGCTATGACCTGTGAGAGATTTTATCTCTTGACCTGTTTCAACATTCCACAGCTTGATTGTTCTGTCTCCACTTCCCGAAGCGAGTATTTTTCCATTCGGCGAAAATGCGACTGACCAAACCGTATAAGTATGACCTGTTTGAACAACCAATTCCGGTTTGTAGCGTTTTTCGGTGATGGTTTGGGCTTCGGTGATTGATTTTTGTCCGATGAAATAATTCGCCAACAGGAGCAGACACGCCGCCGCCACGAGGCTGAGGCGGATTGTGCCGTTTGGTTTTCTTTTTGTCTGATTTTGTAACATAACTTTTTCCTATGTTCAGAGTATCGCCTTCAGGCGATTTCTAAAAAGATCAAAAATCG
>JANLTD010000383.1:0-2926 GCA_031362765.1 Acidobacteriota bacterium
GCGCATTGCCAAGAAAAATGCTGATTTTCTCCTTGATAATGTACAAAAGGACGGCTATCTTTTGCGGACGTGGAAGGACGATAAAGCAAAACTCAACGCGTATCTCGAAGATTATGCAAATTTTGCTGATGGTTTGACCGAACTTTTTCAGGTGTCGGGCGATGTCAAATATTTAAAAGAAGCCGTGCGTCTGGCAGATCTGCTGATCACCGAATTTTGGGACGCGGACGGCGGCGGATTTTTCTTCACGGCGAATAATCACGAAGAATTGCTTGTCCGCAAAAAAGATTTTCAAGACAATGCGACGCCTGCGGGAAATTCGGTCGCGGCCGATGTTTTGCTGGAACTCGCGCGCCTGACAGGAGAGGAAAAATACGAACGCTTTGCCGTCACGGTTTTGCGTCTGGTCGCTCCGCAGATTCGCCGTTATCCGCAAGCCTTCGGCAGAAGCTTGGCGGCGTTGGAATTTTATCTCAATCCGACAAAAGAAATCGTCATTCTGGGCGATTCAGAAGAATTGAAAAAAGAAGTTTGGCGCGGATTTTTGCCGAATAAAGTTGTCGTGTTGGCGGAAAATGCCGAAAATGCCGAATTTATTCCGTTGCTTAAAGAAAGAATTTCGATCGACGGTAAAGCGACAGCGTATGTTTGTGAAAACTTTGTTTGTCAAAGGCCGGTCACGACGGCGGAGGACTTGCGGGGGCAAATAAGTTGAGAGTTGGTTTCAAGTTCCAAGTTCCAAGTTAAAAGACGAATCCAAACCTGGAACCTGGAACTAAAAAAAGCACGTTGTCCGAGAACAACGTGCTTTTAGTTTTTGAATCAAAAAAAATTAAGGTTTGTTAGCCGGTTTGTTCATCGGTTTATCATCTTTCTTATCATCTTTCTTATCATCTTTCTTTTCCATGTTAGCTGCCGGAGCGTTTGTCGCCGGAGCGTTTGTCGCCGGGGTTGTCGCCGGTTTGTTTTCCGCCGGTTTGGTTGTATTAGCCGAATTTGCTGCCTTATTTCCGTTGCCTGTGTTACCGCTGTCTGCCGGGCAAGCCGCGCCTAACAAGCCTAATGTTAATACTGCTGAAAGAGCAATTACTTTTTTCATTCGATTATATTCTCCTGTCTTCTTCAAAGAATGTTATTTTTACTTTATTGTTTAACGACCGTCCTAAGACAGTCGTGTTCCTCAACTAAATTATTTGGAACATTCGACAATATAAAAGGCTATTTTTGTTAAGTCAACCCAAAAACGATAAAAAAAACACTTTTTGAAAAAAAAACGCAAAATATTTTTATTTTGTCCGTCAATCAAAACCAAAAATGACAAATTGAAGGGCACATAATGCGTCAGTGATAATAACTTTTTACTGATGCATTCCAATGGCACAAAATCAGGTATTGACTTTCAATCCTTCAAAAAGTTATCTTGAATCTAGCGGTTTTCACCAAAAACCGCATTTGTTCTACCTTTCGGGAACTTCCAAAATCTTTTCCAAATCTTATGCAAAATCGCCAAATTTCCTTGTTTTCAGGCAAAATCGTCGGCCATAGTATCATATTGACCGCCGTTCTTTCGTTCGCGGTCATCGTCGCGATGTATTTTATTACAAATTCCGACATCGCATCTGAAACAAAAACAACTATTTATTTGGCAATTGCGGTCGCGTATATTTTGGGGTGTGCCGGATTTTATTACTGGCAGCGCGGAAAATTGTCGGATTTCCAGACGGACCAATCCGTTTCGGCGTTTAACGAAGAGATCGAAGGAAAACTGCTTGTTCTCGAGGAAGCCAACGAGTTTTTCGGCGCGTCACTCAAAACTTCCGATATGTTTCGGCTGGTCGCGAGCCGCATTAATGAAATCGTCGCTTTTTCGACGTGCGTGCTTTTTTTGCGCGGTGAAGACGAAAATGTGATGAAGGTAAAATATGCCGTCGGCGAAAATTCGCGTGAATTTATGAATTTTCAGGGCGACACGAATAAAGGGCTCGCCGTCAAAGCGTTTCTGAGCGGTAAATTGCAGATTGATTCACAGCTTTTATTTGAGAAAAGGGTTTTTCCAAACCAGATTTTGAAAGAACTTCAAACGGCGGTTGCCGTGCCGCTTGTCAATCGGGGCGAAACTTTTGGCGTTTTGGTTTTATACTCGGCGGCGGAAAACTGTTTTGACGAAAATGCACAAACCCTTTTGCAATCCATTGGCGAACGAATTTCGCCGCTCTTTGCCAATTCCTTTGCATTTGAAAAGAGTCTTGCCAATGCGTTGACCGATTCGCTGACAAATTTGCCGAACGAACGCGCCTTTTTTCTGATCCTCGAAAATCAACTGGCAGAATCGCACCGATATCGCGATGAACGTTCATTGACGATCCTGGCGATGGATGTCCGCAATTTTGCAGAGATCAATCAGAAATTCGGACACGCGACCGGCGATAAACTGCTTGCTTTTGCCTCGGAGGCGATCAAGAAACAGCTCCGGCAGATGGACGTTTTGACGCGTGCCACGGGCGACGAATTTTTGGCGATTCTACCAACGGCGAACGAAAAGATCTCGGCGGATGTCATCGAAAGAATAAAACGCGGCTTTGTTTCGGTTCCGTTTCAGGTATCGGAACGTGAAAATATCAATCTCGAAATAAATTTCGGAGCGGCAACATTCTGGCGCGACGGCGAAACCGCCAATGAACTCTTGAAAACCGCTCTGCTGAGAAAAAGCCAGGATAAATCGGCCGAAAAAGGCAAAGTCCTTTGGTTTCCGAAAGAATTTGTGAATTAAAAAATAGATTTTCACCACAAAGACACGAAGGGCACAAAGATCTTTATTATTTTCTTTGTGCCCGTTGTGTCTTTGTGGTGATAATATGCTTAAATTGCGAATCGGCGGTTGAATATCGTTGAACTGAAAAGTTGTTTGCAAACTCGAAATTCATAG
>JANLTD010000407.1:0-8803 GCA_031362765.1 Acidobacteriota bacterium
ATAAGTTATTTTTTACATTTTCCCTAGTCAATTCTCGTACTTTTTTCTCTCTGATTCCCAAAAGGCTTTATTGCTCGTAATTGATGTTCGCCGGTTCAAGACGCGGCGCGAGCAGATGAATTATCAGCAACGCGACGAGATACGCCGACGCGGCGATGATGAAGATGATCAGATAACTGCCCGTCGTATCAAGAATGTAGGCGACGAGCTTGGCGATGAACATCCCGCCGATCGCGCCGGCCATTCCGCCGATTCCGACCACTGAACCGACTGCCTGTTTCGGAAACATATCCGAAGCGATCGTGAAAATATTCGCCGACCAACCCTGATGCGCCGCCGCCGCGATGCCGATCAAAATGACCGCGATCCATAGATTTGAGGTCATCGAAGCAAAAATGATCGGGACGACCGCAAGTGCGCAGATCAGCATTGCCGTTTTGCGCGATCTGTTGATCGTCCAGCCGTGTTTGATAAATGCGCCCGAGATCCAACCGCCGCCGATGCTGCCAACATCTGCAATAATGTAAATGATCGCGAGCGGAATACCAAAAGTCTTCAGATCCAGACCGTGCTGTTTTTTCAAAAAATCGGGCAGCCAGAACAGATAAACCCACCAGATTGGATCGGTCAGAAATTTTCCGACCGCAAACGCCCAGGTCTGACGATGCGGAAAAAGCCGCGCCCACGGAATTTTAACGGTCGGTTCGGGCGGGTCGGATTGAATATATTCGAGTTCCGCTTTTGAAAGACGCGGGTGTTTTTCGGGCTTTTCGTAGAAAGTCCACCAAAAACCAAGCCATATAAACCCGAGCAAACCGGTTCCGATAAACGCTTCATACCAACCGTATGTGACGGCGATCCAGGGAACGATCAAAGGCGTTGCGAGCGCGCCGACGTTTGTTCCGGCATTGAAAATTCCGGTCGCCAGCGCGCGTTCTTTCTTCGGAAACCATTCGGCAACCGTTTTGATCGAGGCGGGAAAATTGCCCGCTTCGCCGATTCCCAAAATAAACCGCGCGAAGATAAAACCGAGAACCGAAACCGAAAGCGTGATCGCCGTTGCCTGATAACCGAAAACGGCGGCAACCCAAACAACCACTCCGAGCAGCGCCGCGCCGATCGGTACGGCCCAGGCGTGAAGCGTCGCGCCGATGCTCCAGATGATGATCGAGATCGAAAAACCTTTTTTCGTCCCGATCTTGTCCATCAGATTGCCGACAAACAACAGCCCGAGCGCGTAAGCCGTCTGAAACGCAAAAACGATCCACCCGTAATCAATTTCCGTCCAGCCGAATTCGGTTTCGAGCGACGGCTTTAGAATTCCGATAACCTGTCTGTCAACATAGTTTATCGTCGCGGCAAAGAAAAGCAGAGCGCAGATCACCCAACGTTGTCGGCCGATGCGCGCCGGCGCCCCTTGATCCAAATTTTTGACTGGTTCGTTCATATTTTACAGACCTCAAAACTTTAGAAGCTGTTTGGAAACTAATTTTTCTGCCTACGAAAAACACGAAAGGAACTAAATTTAAAGACAAAATTCAAAAATGTTTTTAATTTTTTCGTATTTTTCGTGTGTTTCGCAGGCAAAATCTTATTGGTTGACGCCCGAAGCCAGAAAACCGCCGTCAACGACCAAAATCTCGCCCGTCACGAAGCTTGCCGCTTCGGAGGCTAAAAAAACGGCGGCGCCGGCGAGTTCTTCGACGCGCCCGAAACGTCCCATCGGCGTTCGGATCTGAAATTCCTTCCCGCGCTCGCTTGATTCCAGCAATTCACGATTCAGGTCGGTTTTGAAAACGCCGGGCGCGATCGCGTTGACATTGACGCCGAGTTTCGCCCATTCGATTGCCAGAGATTTAGTCAAACTCGCAACTGCCGCTTTCGATGCCGAATAAGCCGCGACCTCAAAAAGCGAAACAAACGTCGAAAGCGAAGCGATATTGATGATGCGCCCGTAACCGTTTTCAATAAAATGCCGTCCGAAGATCTGGCAGGCGCGGAGCGTTCCCGTCAAATTTGTTTCGATAATATCGTTCCAGTCGCTTTCATCAAAATCAACGGTCGGCGCACGTTTTGTGCGTCCGGCGGAATTGACCAGAATATCAACTTTCCCAAATGCTTTGACACATTCATCTAAAAGGTTTTGGAGCGAATTGCGGTCGGACACGTCCGATGTGACGCGGATTGTTTGGCGTCCGCGTTCTTCGATCTCTTTGGCTGTTATTTCAACCTGATCGATCCGGCGCGAAGTGCAAACGACATTTGCGCCCGCTTCTGCGAGGCCGTGCGCGATCGCGCGTCCGATGCCAGATGTTCCGCCGATAACGACCGCAACGCGGCCGTTCAAGTCTAATTTGGCATAGCTCATATTAAATTAAAATTTATGAAAATATAAACAAAAGGTATTACCATTTGATGAATTTGTTAGTAGTCTGTAACAATATCGAGAGATTTGTCAAGCCGTAATAAGTTACTTTTTACAGCATATTTTGCATATTCTAATGCAAATATCAGAGATCTCAGGTAGTATTTGAAATCCGAAGTTGCATTTAATTGGTTAAACCAATTAAAATAAGTCTTTATAACGATGTCTGTTCAAAGTATAGCAAAAAAAAATATCAGCCGCCGAATTTCCGGAAACAATGTCTGGCTCGGTTATCGGGCGGACGGTGTAAAAATCGCTTCTGATCGATCCGCTTTTGAATATGAAGTTTTGGCGACGGAAGATGCGGTCGGGCAAGCAATGTTTGATGAGCTCGTCGCCTATTCAAACGAAAAAGCGGGTGATATTACGCTTGTGCTGCTTGGCGGACGCGGCGCGCAAGCGATGTATAAGATCATCAGTCAATTGTCGCAAACTGTTGAAATTGACTCGCTTCTCGGCCGCCTCCACGTTTTTACGCAGGACGCGCTTGCACCGCTCGCGATGAACAACGGTTTGAGTTTCGTCCGTGATTTTGAACGGCTTTTGGGTGATCAATTTTTTGCGAAAATCAAAAGTTTTACGCCGATGAATACCGAAACCGATGATTTGGAAGGCGAACTCGTCAAATATCTCGAAAAACTCGAACACTTGGGCGGGATTGATATTTTCTTTTTGGGATATGGTCCTGAAGCCGAAAGCGCGTCGCATCTTTGCTACATCAAACCGAATTCATCGGCCGGATCTAACGATATCGCCGGAATTATTCCGATCTCGCCGGACATTCTCGAGCATCACATCAATAAATTCAAAGTCGGCGGCAGTAATGTTTCGGCCGCGGACGAGACCGAGTGCCGCCGCGCAACGAGCATTTTAACGCTCGGTCCGGCGGCGATCTTAGGCGCGAAAAAGATCGTTCAGTCAATCGTTGACGCTTCGACCGCGCCGGGCAAGATCCCGAGTTTCAAGCGTTTGATCGAGACGGAATTATCCGAAAATGAAACGGAATTGGCCGTGCAATGCGATGAAAATCCGGGTTTGTGGATTCGCTTGCATAAAAACGTAAAGACCTTTATTTTGCCGGATTTATTGTCATAAGTTTTTAGATGACCTGCGATTTCAGATTATTTTCAATCCGAAATCCGAAATCGCAAATCCGAAATTGAATTATGTTAGATACTTATACACAACCTGCTGTTCCGATCAGTGATTACGCGATCATCGTTAATCCCAAAGACAACGTCGCGGTCGTCAAAAATAAAACCGAAGCAGGTTTGACGGTGCTTTTGCCGAATAAGAGTTTTTTGACGGTCAAACAAACCGTGCCGCCCGGACATCGTTTTGCGACACGCGATATTGCGGCGGGCGATTTTGTCCGGCAATACGGACAGCCGATCGGAACTTCGCTCGGAATCGGGCAAGGCGAATGGATCACGCATGAAAATATGTCGGACGATGTGCCGATCATCCGTGATCTGCCCGAAGATATTTACAATCCGTCGCCGGATTATTTTCCGCCGGATAAAATCGGAACGTTTATGGGATTTCGTCGCAACGACGGGCGAGTCGGGACGCGAAACTTCATTTTGATCGTGCCGACCTCGATGTGCGCGAGCCACGAAGCGACGCAAATTTCGATGATGTCGGAATTTCTGCATTACAAACGCGAAAAGTTTCCGAATATTGACGGCGTCGTCGCGATTCCGCACAACAAAGGCTGCGGTTGTCAGGACGGTTCGACGCTCGACGTGATGATGCGGACGCTTTCAAATTATGCCGATCATCCGAACGTCGGCGGCGTCATCCTGATCGATCTCGGCTGCGAAAAAACGAATCTTTCATACGTTGAAAAATATCTGACAAACCGCGAGAAACCGATTGACAAGCCTTTTTATAAGATCGGCATTCAGGAAGTCGGCGGAACACAGGCGGCGATCGAGCAAGGATTGAAATTTGTCGAGGAAATGCTGCCCGAAGTAAATAAAACCAACCGTGAAGAATTTCCTCTGAGCGAACTTGTCTTGGGCGTCAAATGCGGCGGTTCAGATGGTTTTTCGGGCATTTCGGCAAATCCCGCGCTCGGCTATGCTTCCGATCTGCTGATTCGTTCGGGCGGCACGGTCCTGATCACGGAAGTTCCCGAATTTTGCGGTGCGGAACATATTTTGGCAAATCGTGCCAAGGATTTTGCGACGGGCAAAAAGATCTACGCGATGATTGATTGGTATAAAGAATATGCATCAAAATTCGGCGCGGTCTTAAATAACAATCCAAGCACGGGAAATATTGCCGGCGGACTTTTGAATATTACGATCAAGAGTCTGGGCGCGATCGTCAAGGCCGGGACGACACGGATCGAAGATTGTGTCGAATATGCCGAGACGCCGCGTCTCCGCGGTTTGAATCTGATGCAGGGTCCGGGTTACGACCAGGAATCAACACCCGGATTAGTTGCCGCCGGGGCAACCGTCGTGGTCTTTACGACCGGACGCGGAACGACGATCGGCAACGCGATCGCGCCGGTCATCAAACTTGCCTCAAACAACGCGATCTTTGCGCGGATGTCGCGTGATCTGGACGTTTCGGCGGGAAATATTATTGATGGTACCGAAAGCATCGCCGGGGTCGGCGAACGGTTGTTTGATCATCTGCGCAAGGTGTCAAGCGGGGAAATTTTGGCGCTCGCCGAAGAAAATAAACATCGTGAGTTTCAATTTTGGGCAGAACAGACCGTTTCATTGTGATTTGGGATTTTGGATTTTGGATTGCGGATTTGCCCGCCGCGTTAAAAGGCCCGATTCTTTAACATCCGAAATCCGAATTCCCAAATCACAAATCAAGATGTAGAATTAGATTTTTCTACTTCTATGAATGAAACGAAAGTCTTTCAAAATGATTTGATAAATGCGTTGGCGGGAACGCCGAACATTGCCAAAAAGGGAAGTTTACTGCTGCGTCTGATCCGGGCGGCGCAACCGATTACACGCACCGAAATTGCCCGGCGGCTTGATATTGATAAAAGCACTGTCACCGAAAACGTCAAACCGCTGCTGGCTGCCGGTATTTTGCACGAAGAAACGCTCGAAGTTTCGGGGCAGGGACGCAAACCGCGTGTGTTATCGTTTGCACGCAGCAAAGATTATTTTATCGGCGTGAATTTGGGCGTTCGCACTTCGCAGGTTGGAATGACGACTCTGCAAGGCGAAATCACGGACGAAGACGATTTTTCGACACCGTTGAATGCCGGCTATGCGCTGCATATGGCGCGCGAACGAATTGACGATTTGATAGACGCCAATCCGGACAAAACGTGCCGCGTGATCGGCGTCAGCGTGCCGGGTTTGACCGATTCCGAACGGCGCAAATTGGTTTACGCGCCAAATCTTGATTGGCGCGATGTTGACATCGCGTCCGCTTTACAGCCAAACAAAGATGTCAAGGTCGTCGTCGAAAATGATGCGACGGCCGCCGCAATGTTCGAAGCGCGTTTGAAGATCCGCGAATCAAACGACGGTTTGCTGTCTAATTTCGTGCTGATTCGTTCGGGAACCGGAATCGGTGTCGGATTGGTGATCGGCAGCGAAGTTTATCGTGGTTCGGGTTTAGGGCGCGGTGTGGCGGGCGAATTCGGACATATGACGATCGTTGCCGGGGGCAAATCGTGCGTTTGCGGAAATCGCGGCTGTTGGGAGAGATATGCGTCGGCCGGATCAGCCGCGACGCTTTTTCTGGGCGACCGGCCGATACGCCCGAACGAAAGTTTGCCGCGTTTCGCAGAGATCGTTTCAAAAGCTGAAAACGGCGAGATCCGTGCGCAGCGAACGCTTGAAAAGATCGGGGAATATCTCGGCATCGGAATCGCCAACGTGATCATGGGTGTTGGAATTCCGCGCGTGATCATCAGCGGAAGACTTGTGTACGGCTGGAAATTTATCAAAAAACCTTTGCACGAAGCGATTGAACGAAGCATCATCGGCAAGACCGAAGGCTGGTCGGTCGAAGCCGGCGAACCGCAGGGCGCGGCGATCGGCGGCGCACTCGAAATCGCGGTCGAAGAATATCTGGCGCACGGTTTAAGCGTTTGAAATTTCAGGAAGATTTTGCCCGCGAAAGACACGAAAAACCACTACTGAGCGGCACAGTTATTGCTTACTTGAAAATTACTAAAATTTAAGAGGATTTTGCCTACGAAAGACACGAAACAAACGAAAAAAAGCATTTTTGCCAAATCTTATTTCTTGTTTTCGTTCCTTTCGTGTGTTTCGTGGGCAAAAATCTTAAAATATTTCATAATTTTCACGTAGGCAAAAACTTTGCCGCTCAGTAATGGTCATTTATGCGATTCCGTAATCTTCGTTGTATAGTTTAGTTGTTTTTTTTTTAGAATTTGCGAGGCGAAAACAAAATGTCAGAAGTTCATTACCGGGCCTGTAATCTGTGTGAAGCGATCTGCGGAATCGAGATCAAACACGCGGGCGGCAAAATTTTATCAATCACGGGTGACAAAAACGATCCGTTTTCACGCGGCCATATTTGCCCGAAAGCGTTGGCATTAAAGGATATTTACGAGGACAAAAATCGTCTGAAACGGCCGGTTAAAAGAACGGGAGATGATTGGCAGGAAATTTCGTGGGACGAAGCCTTTGACGAGATCGCCCGGCGAATCGGCGAAATTCAGGCGAAATACGGCAGAAAAGCGGTCGCCGTATTTCAGGGCAATCCGTCGGTGCATAATTTCGGGACGCTTCTTTCAAGCGGCGATCTATTAAAATCCCTCAAAACTCAAAACAATTTTTCGGCAACCTCGGTTGATCAATTGCCGCATCATTTCGCAGCTTGGGCGATGCTCGGGCATCCGCTGCTGCTGCCGATTCCCGACATTGACCGCACGGATTATTTTTTGATTCTCGGCGCCAATCCACTCGCTTCAAACGGCAGTTTGATGACCGCGCCGGACATTATCAATCGTTTGGAAGCGATCAAAAAACGCGGCGGCAAGATCGTTTTGGTTGATCCGCGCAAAACGGAAACGGCACGTGTCGCGTCGGAACATCATTTTATCAAACCGTCGAGCGATGTTTATTTTCTGCTGGCGATCATTCACACGCTATTTGCGGAAAATCTGATTAATCTCGACCGATTAATTGCTTTCACCGACGGCGTTGAAACTTTGCGCGAGGTTTCAACGAGTTACGCGCCCGAAAAAGTTGCCGAACTGACGGGAATTTCTGCCGAAGAGATCAAACAGATCGCGATCGAATTTGGAAAAGCAAAATCTGCGGTCTGTTACGGCAGAATGGGCGTTTCGATCCAAAAGTTCGGCGGTCTTTGTCAATGGCTGATCAATGCAATAAATATCTTAACGGGAAATTTTGACCGTGCCGGAGGCGCAATGTTTACTGCTCCGGCGTTTGATGTTCTGGCGGCGTCGAAAGGCGGAAATATTTTTAATCGCTGGCAGAGCCGCGTGAGAAAATTGCCGGAATTTATGGGCGAATTGCCGGTTGCCGCGCTCGCGGAAGAAATTCTCACAGCAGGCGAAGGGCAGGTCAAAGCGTTGATCACGAGCTGCGGAAATCCGGTTCTTTCGACACCGAACGGCGGACAGCTTGAAAAGGCTCTGGAAAACCTTGAATTTATGGTTTCGATCGATATTTACATCAATGAAACGACGAGCCGCGCCGATATTATTTTACCGCCGGCGACCGGTTTGGAAGTTTCGCATTACGACGTAATATTCAATATTTTGGCAATTCGCAACACGGCAAAATATTCTGCGCCGCTTTTTCCGAAATCGGCGGGCGCAAGATACGATTGGGAAATTTTGCAGGAACTCGCCCATCGTTTGAGCGGCAGCAAAGAAGCCTTAAAACTCGTTTCGCCCGAAGCGAAATTGGGATTTGGTTTAATGTTCGGACAATACAAATTGTCGCTCGAAGAACTGCAAAAATTAGCGCACGGCGTTGATCTGGGCGAATTAAAACCGTGTTTGCCCGAAAGACTTTTTACCGAAAACAAACGAATAGATCTTGCGCCCGAAGTTTTGGTGAAAGATCTGGAAAGACTAAAAATTAAAGAAGAAAGCGCGGACGAATTTCCTTTTGCGCTGATCGGCCGGCGCCATCTGCGCGATTGCAATTCGTGGCTTCATAATGCGGAAGTTCTCGTCAAAGGCAAAAATCGCTGCACGGTTTTGATAAACCGCTCAGACGCGGAAAAGATGAATTTGCAAAACCTCCAAAACGTCAAAGTTTCATCGCGGGTCGGCGCCGTCGAGATTCCGTGCGAGATTACCGAAAATATTGCGCAAGGCGTGGTTTCGATTCCGCACGGCTACGGACACGGACGGACGGGCGTGCGGCTCGACATTGCGAAAAATCA
>JANLTD010000413.1:0-1708 GCA_031362765.1 Acidobacteriota bacterium
GGATTCTATTTATTCGGATATTCCCTTTCGGGTGCGCGTCGGCGTGATCGGCGGAAAGCGCTTTGCCGGAACAGCCAAGTTGACCGGCAAACTTCAGGAGATCTTCCCGACAAAGATCCTTGAACTTTACGATGTAGTTTCGCAAAAGAAAATCGAACACGCCAAACAAAATCACACGAATTTGGCTTTTAGTGTTTTAACGACGCTTGGCGGAGATTCCGAGCGATTGATCGCCGAAGAGGTTTTGGAACAAAAACACGGTGCGCTTGAGGTCATCCTGCCCTGCTCAAAGACGGCTTTTTTACACGAATTTTTAGAGACATCGGCGCATCACAAATTTGAAGAGTTGTTCAAACGCGCACGTCGTCCGGTCGCTTTGCACAAACATATTGTTTTTTCGCATTGGACTCCGAGCGAACGCACGGAAAATATGCGGGAAATGCTTCGGGAAACGCGGCGGTATATAGTTGATCGCGCAGATGTTTTGCTGGTTGTGCGGGGCGTAGAATCCGAAGATGAAAATCTTTCGGACATTATTGAATATGCCAAAAATAAACAGCGTCCGGTGATTTGCATTTCAGCGCAAACGCCTTTTGAAATCACTGTTGAAGCCGGACACGGTTTGAATGCCGATGCCATAGGCGGTCTTGAAGCGTTTAATTCTTTTCCCGTTATGTTCGAAGAACGAGAAACCTACATCGAAAACGCTTATCAGGAATTGTTTGCCAAATCCGCCGGCATTGACGACGATGCCAAACAAACGGTTCGCAAATATCTTCTGTCGCTTTATGTTCGCGCTTCAAAGATCGCCAAACAAAATCAAAAACTTTATCAGCGCGCCGGTCTGCTTGTTTATTCGTTTTCGGCGATCGCGGTTGGTGCAGTCGCGCTCGGCACATTGGCGCATCAGCTTTCGCCGTGGGCTTTCGGGCTGGAATTGTTCCTGCTGCTGACGATCCTGATCACAGTTTTAGCGGCTGACCGCAAGCGCACGCATCGCAAATGGATCGAGAATCGTTTTCTTGCCGAAAGACTGCGGGCGGCGCAATTTTTAGCGGCTTGCGGAGCTGAAGTAACGCCGATCAAGGTTCCGCCTTACCTCGGAACGAAAGGACAACTCGACGATTGGACGCTGATCGCTTTTAATGAGTTCTGGCGAAAACTTCCTGCTATGCACGATTACTCCGGTGCTGAGGTTGAAAAGTTGAAAGAGTTTATCCGTGTAAGCTGGCTCGAAGATCAAATCAAATTTCATCAAAAGAAAACTTTAGATTCAAAGCGTTTAAGTCATCGGTTGGAATTGGGCGGAGTGTTTGTTTTCAGCTTGGCATTGCTGGCAGCCGCGCTCCATTTATTGTTCTTCTTTCTGCGTAACGATTGGATGGAATTGCCGCTGACGTTTGCCGCCATTGTGCTGCCGGCGGTCGGCGCGGCGGTCGGCGGAATCCGTTCGCACCGCGAATATTCGCGGCTCGCCAAACGCAGTGAAAATATGGCTCAAAATCTGACGGAGATCAAAGATAATCTCAACAATGTCGCTAAACCCGATGAGTTCGAAACGTTTTTGAGAGAAATTGAAGCCGTAATGCTGGTCGAAACTCAAGATTGGCTGATGCTGATGCGCTTTGCCAAATTGGAAACGGCAGCCTGACGGGTCACAAACTTTTCCTCCGGTGATTTTGAGCTTAAAATTTAACCGGAAAAATCG
>JANLTD010000428.1:0-2674 GCA_031362765.1 Acidobacteriota bacterium
CTATGAAGTAAAAGCAAAATCAATCGGGGCCGGAGACAATTTTCTAAATGCGAAAGAAACTGCGGTGACTTCAAAGTGGGTTGAGTATTTATATGACATAGCGTATCAGAGATATGTGATTTCGAATTCACTGAAGGAGAAAAATATTATGGTAAAAACGCATTTGATGCTTGTCAATAAGGACGAGGTGATCAGTATTGATGGGCTCAACCAAAATTTTAAAGTTTTTGCTGACGGCAACAGAATAAAAGTGGTGATAAAAGATGGAATAAGCCGCAAAGACCTTGGCACACAAATTCTTTTGCCGGTACCCACTGATGAAATTTGCGATAAAATTCAAAATGACTTTACTATTCCAACAGATTACGCTGAAAAGATTTTATTTGAAGATTTTATTTGGAAGTCTGCGGAGATTTATGAGAAAAATATTCGGGTATATACTCCTGTAGGATCCAAATGCAAGGCGTGTTCATTTTACACAGAAGATGGTGACCCTGCAAGGTTAAAAAATGGGTTCATCGAATGCTGGCAACATGCAACTGGATTAAAATCATTAACGAGGCCGTTAGTGACAGAATTGTGGAACGGCTTAGCGGGGAACCGAAGTTTTGCCGATGAATTGGTTAAGATGAATAAACACTTTATACATCTTGTGAATGAAGATGACATTGTAGCGAAAACAAAATCGAAAACAACTTCAACTGGGTTAACGCCTCACGAAAGAAGAATGGAGCAGATAAATCGCGTGAAGGAAAATAACATTGAAAGTTATTTTGATGCAGATGGATTAAAAGGAGAAATGGAATCCTGGAAATTTCCGCTTCACATGATCGATTTTGAGACGAGCAGTGTTGCAATTCCATTTTTCAAAGGGCTTCATCCGTACGAAGGAATTGCATTTCAATTTTCTCATCATACGATAGATGAAAATTGGGAAATTAAACACGCTACACAATTCATTTCATTTGAGCTTGGGAAGTTTCCCAATTTTGAATTTGTAAAAAATTTGAAAGATGCACTTTCAAAGGATAACGGTACAATCTTCAGATACCACAATCATGAAAATACATATTTGAATTTTATCAGCAGACAATTGCAAGCACATCAGTCCGCTCCGTCAGATAAAACGGAATTAATAGAATTCATTAATAAGATCACTCATGATAAATCAGTAGAAAGACGTGGAGAAAGAGATATGGTTGATCTTTATGATCTTGTTTTGAAATATTATTATTCTCCAGCTGCAAAAGGAAGCAACTCGTTGAAAAAAATTCTCCCGGCAATAATTTCCGAAAGCGATTACCTGAAAGAAAAATATGGAATAAAAGGAGTTTATGGAAAAGGAAAGAAAGTGGAGAGTCTGAATTTTGATGATCACGTTTGGATAACACCTGATAAAAATAATAATCCATATGAAACACTTCCGAGAGTGTTCCAGGAATTTGATCCGGAAACATTGGATTTATTGGTAAAAGATTTTGACAACCTGGCGGATGGCGGATCGGCAATGACGGCATATAACTAACTACAGTTTTCCGAAATTCCGGAAGTTCAACGACAGAGTATTCGTGATTCATTATATAGATACTGTGAGTTGGATACGATGGCTATGGTGATGTTGCTTGAGGGTTGGAAGGAAATGTTATAAGAAGATCGACTACAAAATGAGAAATTTTATGACGGACCAAAAATCTATTACTGATTTGCCACAAAACAATTTAACCATTGAAGATGTTCGCTCCATCCCTGATTTTTCAAATTTTAATGATGAAGAGTTACAAGTTATGGTAGAAAGCATTAAAGAACTGACATTTCTTCTTTATTCGGTGCAGCAACGGGTATAAATGAAGCAGAAAAATTTTCAACTATTTATAAGTAAAAAAATAGAATGAAAAAAAATAGTGTAGATCCAGATATTAAAAACTTTTTGTGTCAATTTTCCGCGAAGAGCAAAAAGAAAAAGATTGTATATTCTGATAAAGCAGTTACATACAACCGCTGCTCGACTAAAAAACAGGACAGCATTGGGTGGCAAAAAAAAAGTTACCGGAAATTTCGTCAATGATAAAAACTGGATACTGGTAAAAAGTTATGGTGAAAAAAAATCAGCCACCACTGATGATAGAAAAGTGTTTCTGGAAATGCTGACATTCTGTGAAAAGGAAAAAATAAGCCACATTGTTTTTTACTCTTTTGATCGGTTTAGTCGATCAGGGAATATGGGATTAGTTGATGAATTGAGATCAAAAAGTATTAAAGTTCATTCAGCTACTCAATATGTCGATGACGCTACATGTAGCGGTAGGTTTACTCAGAAAATGTATATAGCTATTGCAGAATTAGAAAATGCACAGAGGCGAGAAAAGATAATTGAAGGACTAAAGAATAAACTTAGAAAAGGAGAATGGCCAATAGCGCCTACAATCGGTTATGAAAAGCGATATGTAACAGGTAAACAAGAGCATGATCACGACAAGAAGCAGTGCTTTATTAACAAGGAGGGTGAACTTATTAAGCAAGCATTCCTATGGAAATACAATGAAAAAATATCGAATCTAAAAGTACAGAAACGATTAGAATCAATGGGCTTGTCCATTCCATTACCTCAACTTACAAGGATTTTCCGAAATCCTTTTTACTGCGGTTATATTACGCATAGTCTACTCGATGAAGG
>JANLTD010000438.1:0-6910 GCA_031362765.1 Acidobacteriota bacterium
TACCAATTTCAATTCGGGCGGCGCCGATAATATTGCGGATATTAGTATTCAGGCGAACGGAAAGCTCGTCGCGGCGGTTAATGTTCCGATTGGTCCGCTTCAGGTAATGAACGCGCTGCGTTACAACACAAACGCCAGTCTTGACACAACCTTTGGAACAGGCGGCAGTGTCTCAGTCCCAGTACAAACCCTCGACAATGTGCGGGCAATGGCACTCTCCGGCGATGAGAAAATTGTCGTAGTCGGAGATCGCACCGGAGTAGATATTTCGATGATCCGTCTGAACGCTAATGTTCAGCCAACCGCCACCGCCGACTATGACGGCGACGGCAAAACCGACCGCGTGCAGTTTCGTCCCTCGACCGGGCAATGGTTTGTTTTCCTGAGTTCAAACGGTCAACTTGTCGGCACGACCTTTGGCACCAACGGCGATATTCCGATTGACGGCGATTTTGACGGCGACGGTAAAACCGATTTTGCAATCTGGCGGCCTTCGACCGGGCAATGGATTATTACCAAAAGTTCAAATTTAGGTCAAAATATCTTCGTCAGTCTTGGTGCGGTCGGCGATAAACCCGTGCCGGGAGATTACGACGGCGACGGCAAAACCGACCCCGCAGTCTGGCGAGCATCAACGACCGGCTGGTTTTATCTGAAAAGTTCAACCGATTACTCGACCTTCGATGTCATCGGCTTTGGCATTCCGGGCGACATTCCGCCGCAAGGAAGCGCACAGTAAAAAGGTAAAAGGCAAGAAATTATTCCGAACTAAAGATTTTCCATTTGCTTTAAGGCTTTAATGGTTACATCAGGCACAAATTGCCAAATCAAAAAACAGAGGAGATAAAAAATTATGATCGGTTTTAGTTTATCGGCAACCAGCAACACAATTTTTACACGAAATTACGATCAATATACCGAAGGCGACTTTTGGCTTTCGGACGCGGTTTCGGTTCTGTCGAAAATACCGGGTTTGGGTTTGTCGGGCAAGGTGATCGCACAGGGTTCAAAGGGTAAGGACGTGATCAATGCGGCGCTTGCCACGCTTATGAACGGATGTTTGGCCGAACTTTCCGATGTCCAGAGGACAATCGGCGTGACCGTCCACGGTACCGGCGATACTTTTTTAGCGCACACCATATTTAATTATGATGATTCGGGTTTTTCGATGGTCAAAAGATTTGTGATGACCTTGAAACGCGCTTCTGATGTTTACGGTCAGGAAATCGGCGATCAGGTGATGGTTCAAATCTGCAAAACGATCAAAATGTTCGATGATACGCTGCCGCGCGATACATTTGGACAGCTCTGGATCGAACTTGACTTTTAATATTGGCAGAAAAACTTAAAAAGAAGAAAAGAAAATGTGCAGAATTTTAAGAATTATCGATGATTTAGGAAAAAAGATGGAAATCATTGATGTCGAACACACAGTCGGCGCGGGCTTCAATGAAACAGTTTCGTTTCAAAATTAACGATCTTTGGGAAATAACAAATTATGAAAAACACAACTACAAAAACAATTCGCAACTTTTTTCTGAGCATTTTCGCAATGCTCCTGGCAGTCAATTCAATTTCAGCCGTACCGGTTTCGCGTTTTGCATCAGGTGCAAATGGGGCAGCAATTCAAGCCACGGTTGACCAATTCCGCGCCGATCTCGGTGGTGCCAATAATGGTGTCAACGGTTCATTCATAACGGGCCGCCGCGAGATCAATTGGGACGGCGTGCCGGACAGTGCTTCGGCGCCGAATGCTCTGCCGAATAACTTCTTCAACTCGAATTCACCACGCGGCGTCGTATTTTCATCAGTTTCGATGGCCGGCCCTGGTTTGAATCAACAGCCGTTTATGGTCAGCTCGACGATTGCCAGCGGAACGCCCGTCAATTTCGGTAATCTCGATCCGAGCTATACCGCGATCTTTCAGACATTTTCGGCACAGCGGCTTTTCACGGCCAACAACAGCAACGTTGTTGACGTCGAATTCTTTATTCCGGGAACCAAAATTCCGGCGACCGTTTCGGGTTTCGGCGCGGTTTTCGCTGATGTTGACGCGATCAACACAACCGGCATTCAATACTTTGACGTTGACGGACGAAGCCTCGGAGTTTTTACGGCAAGCGCCAACAATACCGGACTTTCGTTTGTCGGTGTTTCGTTCACGACCGAGCGCGTCGCGCGGGTCAGGATCTATAACGGAAACCTGCCGGCGAAATCCGGAAATCTTGATACCGGACCGTCGGCAGATGTCGTCGTGATGGATGATTTTATCTACGGCGAACCGCGCGCTCGCGATTTCCACGACAAAGACTTTGACGGCGACGGTTTCGCCGATGCGAGCGTTTTCCGTCCCTCGACGGGAACATTCTTCGTTCTCAATTCGGGCAGCAGCACGGTCAATATCGCTTCGTTCGGCGTTAACGGTGACGTACCCGTCAACGGCGATTTCGACGGCGACAAACGCGCCGACATCGGGATCTTTCGCCCTTCGACCGGTGAATGGTGGATCAACCGCAGTTCGACCGGTGTGACGGTTGCCGCGCAGTTCGGACAAAGCACCGATAAACCGACCCCGGGCGATTTTGACAAAGACGGTATCACTGACATCGCTTTCTGGCGGCCGTCAAACGGTAATTACTTTGTCCTCAGAAGCAGCAACAATTCGTTCTTCTCGTTCCCTTGGGGACAAACCGGCGATCTTCCGGTCGGCGCGGCGATCGCTCCGTAAATTTTTGACCATTCAGCAAAGGAAGGTAATAAGGCAAAGCTAACTCCTAAGCTTTACCTTTTACCTTTTACCTTTTACCTTTTTCAGGTCTTCATAATTTCTTCATAAAAATTTCAGAAAAACTTCAGAATTTCCTAAAGATTTCCCCTTTGCTTTTAGGCTTTAATGGTTGTATCAGGCACAAATTGCCAAATTAAAAACCGGAGGAGATAAAAAATATGTGGGGATTTTCAATGATCGCAACCAGTAATGTCGGGTTTTCAAATAGCGTGACCAAAGGACAGGAGGGCGACAGTTGGCTTTTGAAAAAGTTTCTTTCGCCGTTTGCTCCGAAAGGAACGGGAATGTTCACGCCGGATTTATTAAGTGCGGTGGACAGTCAGTTTATAGATTTGCGAAATATTTTGGTCAACAAAGTCGGCGGTGTCGAGAACTTTTTCTATCTATACCTGATCGGCGACTTTCGGGGAAATATCAAATTTGATCCCAAAATGCCCGCCAGCACCACGGTTTGGCGTTTTCTCAGTCAAATCAACCTTAACGCCGAAGAAATGGGTGTTCACGTAATGAAGGCACTGTGCGAACACGTTCTCGCGTTCGACGATCATGTCGGCATTAAATACGCTTTCGGCGGGATAGACACAATTCCCGTTTTAACAGTCGAAATCAATTTATAAGAACAAGAAAATAAAGGAGAAAAGAAAATGTGCAGAATATTAAGAATTATCGATGATTTAGGAAAAAAGATGGAAATCATTGATGTCGAACACACGGTCGGCGCAAACGGCGTTAACGATCCCGACGACATTCGGGCTGTCAAAGCTCTTTTACACTTTATTCCGAGAAGTTACAGCCACGGGAAAATACGCGCATCTTTCAATTCCGTCGGTAAAGAGGCAAGCTGGGGTATAACGCCAACCAAGATGCCGTCGCCATACGACGGAACGACTTCGGGCTTAGTCGAAGTGATAAAAAGTTTCCAGAATTATGCCAACAAAATGCTTTCCAACTACAGCTACCGCGTCAATGTCAGCGGGCGTATCAAACCCGCCAAGGGTTATGCGGTCGTCGGGAAAAATTATTCGACAATTGCCGCTCTCAATGTTTTTGCCAACTTAGGAGGCACATTCGGCAAGACAAATTATATCGATCGCATTATGGACGAATACTTCAGCAATTCCAGTGGTTTGGCGAAAGACTCTGATGAAGAGTGGGGCGATTGAACATCAACGAAACAATTCGTTTCTAACATTAAAATCTGAGAAGGAGGAAATATGATTTTTACAGAAACACGGGCGACAGGTTGAGAAATAGCGGGCGCGACATCATTCGGCGGCGCGAAAGGAGCAAGTGCTTTCGGCGGAATGGGTTTGTGGCAATGTTTGGGCGGCAAGCGCGAAGAAGAATCGGCGTGGGATAAATTTCTGAGAGATGTAAAATATGAAATCAAACGCTACAAAAAATACCGCAGTGCGGTTGAAAACCCGCAAGCCGGAACATTTATCTGATCAAACCTGCCCCCCAATGACAAATTCTTTTGAGTCATTGTTAAAGCATATTCTGGCTTCAACGAAACAATTTTGTTTCAGACAGTAAAAAAAATTTAAGGAGATAAAAATTATGAAAAACTTTGGTCGTTTCTTTTTGATGAGCATTTTCGCACTGCTGATGTTTGTCGGTTCAATTTCAGCCGCACGGGTTATCAGAACCACTTCGGGAGCAAATGCGGCGGCGATTACGACAAAGACGGAATCTCCGACATCGCCATCTGGCGACCGTCAAACGGCAACTGGTTTATCTTGCGAAGCAGTTCAAACTTCACCACCTTCTTCGGCTATCCGTTCGGTCAAAACGGCGATGTCCCTGTAGGATCGGCAATTTTTCGGTAATTATTTCAATTTATAAAAGCAAACTTCGGCGACACTTTCGACTATTTGTTTGAAGAAGAAGAAAGCGGTGAAAACTAAACACAAGGGCGGCTATCGCTTAAACAGATGCGGCGATAGAGAACACGCCCGACTAAAGCATCTATTTCAAATACAGGAGAAAAATTATGAAATTAAAAATCAGAACACTTGCGACATTTGCATTGGTCGTATTAACCATCGGTTTGTTTTCGTTGGCACAGTCGGCATCGGCGGTCAGCGATTGCAAAAAGGCGAAAGGAAATATCAGCCTAGTCAGTAACGGCAACGGCACGTTTAGCGGAACAATTCCGCAAGGCGGAAAACTCAACGGCACTGCCCTGGCAGTTTTCACCAGCGCCTTTACTCCGACACCCGACCAGACCACCTTTTCCTTTACTGACAACTTGACCGTAACAACTAACAGTGGAATCTTAAGGACTCACAACGTCGGCGTATTTGACGTGGCAACGGGATTGTTCACCGCCTTTGACCGAATTGACCCGAACGCCAGCACGGGAGATTTCGCCGGAGCGACGGGTGTGCTTTACCTCAACGGCAAGACGACTGATGGCGGAGCGACCTTCCAAGCGGAAATTACGGGCGAAGTCTGCTTTGCCAACTAAAGCTGTCTTTTTGCCAAAACGCTGATTATTGAGCATTGGCGTTTTGGCTTGCTTAATATTTGCAACCCGTGAGGTTGAATCTGACAGTGCCGCCGAACAATTTAACGGACGTGAGGGCGCGGGCAGCGATTTTCTTATCGCGTTGCGCGGTTTCACTTAACTTGCGTTTCAGCGGTTTCGCCCCGGGTCATTTCAATCGTTATGAGCAAAGAAATATTCCCACGACAAAGCAGCAATTCGATTTTATGAAATTAAGAATTTCGAGGAAACAAAAAATGAGAAATAAAATTACCAAAATAATCAGCAAAATATCGTTGAGCATTTTAGCAATGCTCTTGGCAGTCAGTTCAATTTCCGCCACGGCGGTTGCCCGCAGTGCGCTGGAGCAAATCCGGCGGCGGTTCAAGCGACGGTTGACCTATTTCGTGCAGATTTGGGCGGCGCGTTAAACCCGAATACGGCTTCAACTTTCACGACCGGACGGCGCGAAATAAATTGGGACGGCGTTCCTGATAATCTTTCTGCGCCTAATGCTCTTCCAAATAATTTTTTCAACTCGACTTCACCGCGTGGTGTGGTATTTTCATCAACTTCAATAAGCGGTTTCTTGAACAATCAACAACCGTTTATGGTCAGTTCAACGGCAGCAAGCGGAACACCCGTTAATTTTGGTAATCTCGATCCGAGTTATACTGCGATTTTTCAAACCTTTTCCGCGCAGAGACTTTTCACGGCAAATAACAGCAACATTGTTGATGTGGAGTTCTTCATTCCGGGAACTAAAATTCCGGCGACGGTTGCCGGTTTCGGTGCGGTTTTTTGTGATGTTGATGCCGGAAACGGCGTAATTATTCAATACTTCGACATTGACGGACGAACCATCGGTTTATTTGGTCCGCCAATTGCCAACAACGGACTTTCTTTCATCGGTGTTTCATTCACGGCCGAGCGCGTCGCACGTGTCAGAATCTACAGCGGAAACTTGCCGGCGAAAGCCGGAAATTTAGATAACGGCGCGGCGGCTGATGTCGTCGTGATGGACGATTTCATCTACGGCGAACCGCGTGCCGCGCAATTTCATTCCGGCGATGCTGACGGCGACGGCGTTGCCGATGCCAGAGTTTTTCGCCCGAGTGTGGGAACCTGGTTCACGCTCAATTCGGGCAGCAACACCATTAGCATTGACAATTGGGGCTTGAACGGCGACATTCCGGTTGACGGCGATTTCGATGGCGATTCGCGCGCCGATCTGGCGATCTTCCGACCGTCAAGCGGCGCGTGGTTTGTCAGCCGCAGTTCAAACGGCACGGTCATCAGCCAGAGCTTCGGCACAAGTGGCGATAAACCCGTGGCGGGCGATTACGACAAAGACGGCAAAACCGACATCGCTGTCTGGCGACCTTCGAACGGCAACTATTTCGTCCTCAGAAGCAGCGACAATCTCACAAGTTTCTTCTCGTTCCCGTTCGGACAAACCGGCGATATTCCCGTGCAGGGCGGCGCACAGTAAGACAGTAAAAAGGTAAAAGGTAAAGGGCAAAAGGTAAAACTTAGGACTTACGCAAAGTTCATTTTTGTCGCTGAAAGCGACTAATTTAATAGCGTCGGGTGCAACCCGACGTTGAAACCGAAAATTGCTCCGACGCTGTAAG
>JANLTD010000455.1:0-2439 GCA_031362765.1 Acidobacteriota bacterium
GCAAAAGCGATTCGATACGCTCAAAAGTCGTCTTCGAAATTTCAATAATTGTTCCTTTCGGTTCATTTGTCCGTTCGCCCCTCTTTAGCTGAAGCGCGAACGACACCCAGAAAAATTCTTCAAATATAAGCCGTTTATGTGCCTGGCTGCGCGCCATCGCATATTCTGACATACCGGCATCTTCAGGCGGAAAATGAATTTCTTTGATCGCCTCAAAACGAGAAACGATTTTTTGCCGCTCAATCAATTTGGGCGATAATTTGTCTTCAACCGAAGCAACATCAAGATTATCCAATATGGCGTAAACGATTTCGCGCAAACGTTTTGTTTGAAATTGCCCGAGCTTTCTGTAAATCGGAACGTACCGACCGCTGTGGATCATCGCAAATTCGGGGTTTTCCGTATCTTCTAAAAGTTCATCAGCTTGTTTTGAAAAGTCTTTCTCTGTTCTCTCTGCGTTCTCTGCGTTTGATAAATTTCCCAACGATCCGGACTCGTTATAATCACCTTCCGAAGGTAAAATTTCGAGTTCGTCGGGTTTAATTAATCGAAGCGCAAAGGTATTTTTCCGTCCGTCCCATTCCCATTTGCCGTAGGCAACAAAGCGTGTGCCGCGGGTAAAGCGCGATTGATAATAATTGATGACCTGATGCGCCGTTTTCCCCGAAATAAACCACCAAACAACAACCGGTTTACGCGTTCTTTCAGCATCGCCCGCCGAGATCTCAAAAATATAGAGCGGAGGAGCTTTTGGGCTACGGTTTTTACCGACCTTAAATCCGCCCGAGACACGCACATAGAGTTCGACCGAGGCTTCGGTATCAGTGATCAGTTCGTCAATCTGTATAAAATTTGAGCGGTCTTCGTAACGCATCGGGAAATAATTCAAAAGATCCTCGATCGTCGCTTCCGAAATATCATTTTTATAGGCATAACCGGCAACCGCCATCGCCAATTTACGCGACATTATGCCTGATAAATTGGCAATCTCGTATTTATGAAGTTCTATTAAAGTTGTCGTCAGGGATACTTTCATTTATTCGTCATTTTAACACAAAAGTTTTCTCACAAAGCACAATTTTTCAGTATAAAGAAAATGTTCCACCCAAGTTCTTTTGACGTTTTGCTCAATTATTAATCGGTTTCTTTCAATAAATATGTTTTTGAGCTACTATCGGATTCGGAAAGTCAATAAAGCGACACAACACCCCAAATATTAATTCATTTTCGACAAACTTATGGCAGAATTTGATGAGAAAATTGTCCAATTGCAAGCAAGATTGGAAAATCTTGTCAAAACACAAATCGGATTTCAGCAGGAAATTACTCAAATTCGCAATGAATTAAATTATCTGCAAGGGCTTCGGCAATCTCAAAGAACATCCAAAACTCCCGGTCAACCGCCGTTAAGTGAATATGTTCCCACGCCGAGAGTTGCACGACCGCCGGTCATTCAACAAACAAATCAACAAACAAAGCCGCCTGATTTCGATTATTCAACCGGTTCAAAAACACGTTTTGAACCTGCGGAAAATCAGTTCCATCCAAAGGAAAAATCAGAGATCGAAAAGTTTATCGGTGAAAATCTGATCAGTAAGGTCGGGATGATTATTTTAGTCATCGGCGTTGCCATCGGTGCGAAATATGCGATTGACAATGATCTGATCAGCCCGTCGACACGAATTGTTTTAGGCTACATATTCGGGTTCGGTTTGTTGGGATTGGCACTTCAATTAAAGGCGAAATATCTCAATTTCAGCTCGGTGCTATTGAGCGGTGCGATCGCCATAATGTACGTCATTACTTATTTCGCTTTCGGTCTTTACGGACTTTTACCGCAATCAGCGGCTTTCGCACTAATGATGGGTTTGACGGCTTTGACGGTCATCGCCGCGATCAATTACAGCCGCCAGTTCATCGCCCATCTGGGACTCGTCGGCGCGTATGCCGTCCCGTTTTTGCTCAGTGATGATTCCGGTAATTATGCGTTTCTATTTACATACATCGCTATCATCAACATCGGGATTCTGGCGATTTCGCTCAGAAAATACTGGAAACCGCTTTTCTATACTTCATTTGTCTTTACCTGGCTGATATACGGCGGTTGGTATTTAACATTCTTTCGGCCTGCGGAACATTTTTATCTCGCATCTATTTTTCTTTCCATCTTTTTTCTGCTGTTTTATTTGACATTTGTTGCCTATAAAGTCTTTTCAGATAAAAATCTCGCGGTTGAGAATGTTTTTTTGATCCTAACCAATTCGTTTATCTTCTATGGCTTGGGCTATTCGATACTTGACCACCGCGACGGATTTGAAAATTACAGCGGACTCTTTACAGTTGGCAATGCGGCGGTACATTTTGCTTTTGCGGCAACTATCAGCCGACTTAAGCGCTTTCCGAAAGATCTGATTTATCTGCTGACAGCGCTTGTCATCA
>JANLTD010000461.1:0-2411 GCA_031362765.1 Acidobacteriota bacterium
GATTTTTTTGTAATGCCTCAGTAAAAAGTTAGGAGTTCATATTTTGACAAATGCGGGCGTAAAACAACCCTTCCAGACCTGAAATTTAATGTTCATTGAATTGATAAACTTTCATCTTTACACAAATTAAAGGTTAAAAGACCTGATAAAACCAATTTCAGGTCTGGAAGGGTTGTTTTACGCCCGCTCTTGTTGCGCACTACATTTTTTTTCGTATTTTTCGTGTGTTTCGTAGGCAAATTTCTTAAATATCTTTACGGCAAATAAGCTGATGGAACAGGCGCGTCGCCATTGAGACCGAATTGGTTGGCGCGAAATGTGCCGTCAAAACTTTGCAAAACATACCAAACGCCGGTCGAAGGGCGAAAGATCGCCAAATCCGAACGATTGTCGCCGTCAAAATCGCCCGGTGTCGGGCGGTCGGTGCTTAATCCCCATTGGACGATGCGAACGCCATTTGTGCTTTGCGCGATATACCAAACGCCGTTACCGGGACGGAAAACGGCAATGTCCGCGAACCCGTCGGCATCGTAATCCGAGACGACGGGAATATCGCCGCTCAAACCGAATTGCATTGCGCGATAGGCATAATTTGAACTTTGCCAGATCCACCAAACACCGGTATCCGGGCGAAAAACTGCAATGTCGGCTTTCCCGTCTCCATCATAATCGGCGACGGTCGGTCGATCGGTACTGAGACCGAAAGATTGCGCACGAAACGAACTGTCGAAGCTGTTGCGAATATACCAAACGCCGTTCGACGGGCGAAAAACCGCCAGATCGGTCTTTCCGTCGCCGTCAAAATCGGCGGCGGTCGGGATGTCGTTCGTAATTCCGAATTGTTCGGCGCGGTATGTGCCGTTTGAGCTGTTTGAAATATGCCAGATTCCGTCGCGGAAAACGGCATTGTCGGTTAATCCGTCGCCGTCGTAATCGCCCGGCGCGGGTTTGTCGGTGACGAGACCGAAGGCTCGTGCCCGGAATCCGCCGTCACTGCTGCGCGAGGCATACCAAACACCGTTTGAAGGACGAAAAACCGAGAGGTCAGTTTTTCCGTCACCGTCAAAATCGCTCTGAGGCATTAACAAATGGCTCGGTGTTTGGACGACTTCAAAATCCGCGCCTTTGACCTGACTGAGCGCGCTCAATTCATTATCGTTCCAAAGCGGGTCGTGCGTTCCGCTGACATACCAATTCGAGCCGTTATCGGCGACGATCATTCCGTATTTCTGCATCGCCCGCAAGATAACGCGGACATTCGGCGAAAAGCTCGTGCTGTTAATATTAAAACTTGATTTGAGACGCACTCGCAAACCCATCGGCGGCGCGTTAACGCTGGTTGTGCTGCCGGCCTGATGCGTCGCCGGATAAACATAACCGCGGCGGCTTGTTTGAATCGTAAAGCGCAAAGCGTGTTTGATTTCCGCCATTTGCACGACCTCATCACGGCGCACGAGTCCGGGAAAGATCGGAAGTCCGGCGGCGTCGGCAGAAGTCCAGGTTTCGGGACGAAGTTTATTGGAATTGAAATTCCAGACCGCGCCGCTTGAAGCATTCCAGCTTGCGCCGCCGCCGATCGGGAATGAATAATAAAGCTCGTAAAGTTTCCAGTTGTCGCGGTCAATCGTCAATACGTGCCGGTCACCGGTTGAGCCGGTGCCGCCTTCGATCGGCGCATTTGAGGGAATCGGATATGGCCCCGGATCACTTTCGCTGCCGTAATCGGTAAAATTTATCGGCACCATCGGCTGATTTCCCGCGACGACGACGTATGGAATGCCGATCGGCGCGCCCTGCCAGAGTGTCCCGAAATCAGGATGCAGTCCCGTCGTATTTCCGATGCTTGCAATCAGATTTGCCGAATTTGAATGAACCGGAAAACGTGAAATATCCATATTCCACGCGTTATTTGCCGGAAACGGCCGCGCACCGTTGAGGCTTGCGCCAATGCCCAGATCCGGCACCAAGGCTTCATCAGCCGGCTTTGAAATATTTCTGCTTTGCATTGCGGCGCGGCGCGAAAAGATCGAACCGCTTGAAAATACGGCAATCAGACTAACGACCGTCAAGACGCTCAAAAACGGACGGCGAATTAAAAATTTAGACAACATTTTAAGATCCTCACTGTTGATTTTTTAGCGCTGAAGGAGCATTCAGAATGCAAGGGTGAACTGAAATCTAATTGATAATTTACCGCATCGCGTTGAACTCAGTCAATAAGTTTTTAACAATGTTTGTGATGCGTCAGTAAAAAGTTATGACTGGAGCGCAATCCGTCCCGGTTGCCATGAGCGTCGCTTCGACGCGAAAAAGCCTTGTTAATCCCGGATTACGCAATAGAGAAAGAAGAGGTATTTGAGTGCTTCGAAGTCCAACAAACTTCAGTTTGTTGATTCCCCGCCACAGTTCAA
>JANLTD010000491.1:0-8716 GCA_031362765.1 Acidobacteriota bacterium
GCAAGGCGATGAGACACGGAGACGGCGGGACGCGGAGACGCGGAGCAAAAAGATTTACTATAAACAAAATAAAAAAGGGGAAATATCGGACTTAAAAATCACCGCGTCGCCGCGTCTTTTACTTCTTTTAGCCTTTTTACTTGTTTTTTTGAAAAAAAAACTCGTTGAGTCGAATTCTCAACGAGTATAAAAAAGAAACAGGAGGAATCAGAAGTCGGGCTTAAATGCTCTTTCAACAGTCTTACTCAACTTCTTGCCCGTTATTAATGATGCCGTTCATTTCAAGCAAGTTGCATAAGCCAAATATTTTTTCAAAAAAATTCTCTGTAACCAATCCGATTACAGAGAAAGTTAATAAAAATAGTTGGATTTCAAAAAGTGAACTTAATGATCCATCAACGCATTCCGCTTAGAAATTAATTTTCAATCCGATCTGTAGTTTTCTGGCAAAAGTGCTTGAAAAAACACGATCTCGGATTTGACCAAAATTTGTACTTGCTGAAAGATTAACAGGTGCGGTAAATGAAATCGAATTGGTCAAATTCTTGGCATCAACTCGCAAATCAAAATTGAATCTTTCCGTTAATTTGAACTTCTTGGAAAGCGACATATCCATTTGGAAAAACCTCGGACCGATAAAGAAATTTCGTCCGGTGTTTCCCAGTTGTCCCGGTGCCGGCGTCGTGAATAAAGCCCTTTGCGTTGCACTGAAAAAATATGTCGTTCCGCTTTCTTGAACTAATGTTCCCATATTTCGGGAACAGCCGTTACAGTTAGCAGTTGCCGCAACAACATTACTAAAAGTATTAACCGGAACAACAGTAGTTCCAGATAGAGAAGCTGCATAAACGGTAAAAGGTCTTCCCGACGTTAGATTGACCAAACCGGCAAGTTGCCAGCCGCCAATGATGTAATCAAGATATTTCGGAATGCCGGATGCAAACATCTTTCCCTTACCGAAAGGCAATTCGTAGGTATAGAGCGCACGAAAAGCGTGCCGGCGGTCAAAATCCGAATAGGCATAATTCAAACTACGGTCATTTAAGTCAAACGGTGTGCTTCCGGCTGATTGCCCGGTTCCGGTTCCGACGGTTGTAAAAGTCGGGTCAAATGAACGCGTATCTTTTGATTTAGACCAAGTGTAGGAAACATTAAAACCAAGCCCGTTGGTGATTCGGCGGTTCAAAATAATTTCAAGCCCGTGGTATCTCGAAATATCGTTACTGTCCAAGACAAAGAAATTACCCGAAAACTGCGGATATTTTTGGAAAAATGATGAACTGAATCCGTTTGTTACCATAATGGAATTACGGTTTTGCGAAATAAATGCGGCTGCCGCGGCCACGCCGCCGCCCGTCTGCACAGTCGCAGTGTTAGCAACTAAAGTCGGGGCAATAGTGGTATTTGCGATAAAACCGGTTGTTCCGGCATTAGAGGCATTTGAACCGCTCCAAAGAAAATTCAGCAAACAAGAATTTGCAGTTGCCTGTGTTCCGGCGGCGACAGCGGCACGGGCAACATTAAACGCGCTGAGAAATGTTTCGCCCGGACATCGCGGATCGCCCGCTAAAATATTCACTTGATTTGCATCATAGCCGCCAAAAAGTTTCTCTCCACGATTTCCGATATAATTAACTTCAAGCACGGTGTTTTTGAAAATCTCGCGCTGAAAACTAATTGACCATTGATGAATTTCAGGAAACTGTAATGCCGGATCAACAACCGTGATACTGCTGGTTGAAAACGGAATCGGAGTTAATGCGCTGAGAGGTGTCGGCGTGGTCGTCGTTGAGGGATTCAGATTCGGATAACCGTTTCTTAAAAGTCCGCCGGTTGTATTGGTAACGGCAATCGTATTGCCCGGCGCACTTTGGAAAATGCTTGACGCAAAGACGAAAGAATTGAATCGGTCATACGAGATCCGGTAATTTGCGCGAATTGATGTTTTACCGTTTTTGAACGGATCCCACGAAACACCGACCGACGGTGAAAAATTGTTCAAATCATCTTCAAAAAGATTGCCTTTTGTCCATGATAATGTATTTGACGCCGGTGAACCGATCGTGAAAGGCTGCACCGGACGCAAGATCGGGCGACCTTTTGAGGTCGGTTGAAGTTTGGCTTCC
Organism: Acidobacteriota bacterium; assembly: GCA_031362765.1. GTDB lineage: Bacteria > Acidobacteriota > Blastocatellia > Pyrinomonadales > Pyrinomonadaceae > JAFDVJ01. The sequence continues at coordinate 2,127 of JANLTD010000491.1, forward strand.
CACCGCAGACCAAAGTCAAATGTCAGATTTGAACGCGCTTTCCAGGTGTCCTGAATATAGAAATCATATTCCGGGTAAGATGCCTTAAAATCCCATTTGGATCCGGCGGGCGAAAAGACGGTGCCATCCGGCGAAGCGACAAAAGCGCGTCTGACCCGGCCATAGCGTCCGACCAAATCATTAATTAAATTCTGCAATCTGGTGCGATCGGTTGAATTTATTCCGGGCGTTAATGTTGTGACATTATAAGTTCCCAACACCGGATTCGTGGTTGAACTGAAATTTGCCTCAAGCGTGGTCGCAATTCCCGCCACGCCCGATCTGTCATCGATTTGCGTGCCAAAGCGGAAATTGATTCCAGCTTTGATGACATGCGGCGAGAAATCAAAAGTCAGATTGTCAGCAAACTGAATCGTTTGGAGCCGCCGGGCGTTATTAACCGCGGCGCCATTGCTGTAAGGATCAGTCACTAAATTGAAAATGAACGCCGGATTAGTATCAAAATTAGGGTCAGGATTGTTGAAGCTGAAAGCGAATTTATTAACCCCAAAAACAAATTCGTTCGTAAATTTCGCGGTCGGTGACCAACGATAATTAAAAGCCAGATTTTTGGGGTCGCGAAAAGTATCAACTTTGTTCGGAAAACCCGGAAATGACTGCAAACCGCCGTTTCCCGCATCGCCAATCGTATTTTGCTGCCCTTGTGCGTATCGGATATAAAACGAATTATTGTCGTTTATTTTGAAATCAAACTTGCTGACAAAATCGTATTGTTTCTCTCTCTGCGGTGCTCCGAAACTATACCCCGCAGTATTTAAACCGTCGCCGGCAAAGAAATTATTCGGAAGCGGCATCGAGTTAAGTAAGGCAGTTGTCGTCGGGTCAAAACTGCCGTCAGTCGTTAAAGCTACCTGAGTTGCCACGTTGTATGAATTTATACACTGGGTCGCCGGCGGCACTGCCGGACAATTTCCTAATAATGGCATACCCGCACCATTAACGGATGCCGTTGATGTTCCGGCTGCCGAATTTTGTCCACCTTGGACATAACGGAAAAGTCCCGCCCGCGCACTCGCAGTCAAAACTGTTCTTGTTTGCAGACGGGTTTCATATGCCCGTAACATTTGCAGATTGACAAAAAAGAAAGCCTTATCTCTCAACAACCCAAATTTTGTGCCTTCGCCAAATCCCGGATTAAAAAGCGGTCCGCCAAAACTGCCGCCGTAAATATGCTGAACAAACTGACCTTTCGGTCGGCTGTTGATATTATTGCCATATTCATTGGCGTTTAATCTTGGTGTTTGATAATACTCAAAAAGATTTCCACTAAATTTGTTGCCGCCCGAGCGCGTCACAAAAGTAACTTGTGCGCCGCTGCTGCGTCCGAGTTCAGCCGTAAAATTACTCGTTACGATCTGAAATTCCTGTAGTGAATCAGGATTCGGACGAAGCGGCGTAAAGTTTGAACCGCCCGCACTCGATTCATTGATGTCAATACCGTCGAGCGTAAAGTTAAAAGCCCGGTCACGTGAACCGTGGACATGAACGCCGCCGCCGGTTTCGTTACTTATATCAGTCGAAGCACCCGGCACAAAATTAATCAAGTCAAGCGGATTTCTGCCGCGTTGTCCGAAAATCGGCAAACTTTCAAGTGACCGTTGTTCGATTGTGGTTCCGATATTACCGGAGTTATTTGTTTGGACAACTTCGGCAGTTCCTTCAACCGTAATCGTTGCGGAGACATCCCCAACTTCCAAAGCTATATTAATAGTGGCAGGTTGATTGATATTAACTTTGTTTCCTTTTGAAATAAATTTCTTGAAACCTTGTTTTTCAATCGAAACCTGATATGTTCCAACTTGAATCAAATCAAATGTATATGTACCGCTATCGCTGGTTTGTGTTGTCAACGATACATTAGTGCCTTCATTTGTTAAAGTTACGGATGCACCTGAAACCGTTGCGCCCGAACCATCGGTAACAATTCCGGTGACCCGCGAAGTAGTTCCCTGTGCAAATAATAGTCCGCTAAATGCGAACATAAGAATTAAAAGTGTCAATGTGATCGAAAACGGCTTTCTGCCCATTTTTGCCTCCAAGAAAGTAAATTTTGATAATAATACCTGATGAACTATCGGTAAATGAATAGGATTAATGATGGTAAGATACCACAATTTGTTACAAAAGCGTTAAGAAATATTGGATTTAATTGTGGATTTTGAACTTTTTTATTTTTGGTATTGAATAATAATTCCGTTCGCACCAACTGCCCAACCGTACTTTTTTGTAAAATATAAACCAAAAAGCCGTTCATTAGTGCCGCTGATTTGTTTTGACCAGGTTTTGCCCTTGTCGGTCGAACGCAGAATAGCGCCTTCATAACCAACGATCACGCCGTTTTTATCGTCGGCAAAATCCACGCGCATAAATGTCATCGGATAGATCGTTTTGATACTTTCCCAATTAATGCCGCCGTTTTCCGTTCTGAGAATTGTTCCTTTGCTTCCGACGATATATCCTTCTTTCTCGTCGTGAAAATCAACATTATAGAGATCGACGGTAGTTCCCGATCGCTGCGTTTGAAAAGTTTCACCGCCATTGTTTGATGTCAGGACAAGACCGTCATCACCCACGATCCAGCATCTTGAACTTCCTGCAAAATCCAAATGATATAACTCCTTTTTTGACGGAACAATTATTCTTTTCCAGGTCTCGCCGCCGTCTTCGGTTCGCATAACCAGCGAATCAATAACGCGATCTTCTTTATTCAACACCGAACCAATCACGATTCCGCGTTTTTTATCGGCAAAGCGAATACTTAAAAATTCGGGACTTCCGCCGCGAAAATCGCTCGCTTTGTAGATCTTGGTTTCCTGCCAGCTGTTCCCCGCATCTTTGGTAATGAATATCTTTTTTCCGGCGACTAAATATCCGTTATCATCATTACGAAAATAGATCTCGCTGATGCTTTCGGTCGTGCCGATGTCCTGTTTTTTCCAGTTTTTTCCGCTGTCGGAAGTCCATGCGAGGTAACCTTCATCACCGGCGATCCAGCCTTTTTCAGTCGAAGTAAAAAAAACCGCCACCAGATCGCCGCTGCCTTTTGAGCGATTTACCTGCCAGTTTGTTTGAGCAATGATAATTTGTCCCGAAAGTATTATTGCCAGCAAAAATAGAACAGCTTGTTTGTTAAATCTCAACGTTTGATCCTCCCTAATAAATAAAATAAGGTGATTATGATGATAATAAAGATACCTTTTTTTCCGTCAATAATCACCCTGAAACCGGGGATTTGGGGTTTGGGATTTGGGATTTGTCAAATCCTTTCATCCCTCATCCCTTAATTGCTGACCCGATAAACCTTGCCTTTCCAGACAACGATGACCTGTTCACCAAGCGAGAAGAATTTTGCCAATTCCTTTTCTTTCGTAACAAGATCGAAATATTCATTTGATGCAAATTTCAATTTTATTTCGCTCAATTTCGATTCTTCTTTGAATTCCGAATCGACCCATTCACCGTTTTCGAGATAAAAGGTTTTTGCTCCAACCTTTTTGACGACAAGTTTTCCGTCAACTCTGATAAATTCATCATCTTCTGATGTAACAGCGACGGATTCCTGTTGTACTTTCGCATCTTTGCTTGCCTTAACCGCACCCTGCCCGGTCGTCGGCATTGGAACTTTCATTGGCAGATTGCGATCATCTCGGCCCCGGCTTAAGGTTGAATTTCTTTCGACACCGTCAACCTGAAAACTTCCGTCCGTCGCCAGATACGAAGTGTAAGGCGTCACAATGCCGTAACGCGTTCCGAGATCAACAATTTCATCGCGCAATTCCTTATTTTCGCCGTTCGAACGGATCTGTTCAATAAGCCAGCCGACACGGCGCGTTGCCCACAGGCGTGGCAGAAAATCGTTTTTATCGGCTCGCATCGGAAAATCGAGGTTCGGATAATTAAATGTTCGGGTTTCGCGCCCGGTTTTGCCCTTCAGACGAAGCGTCACGTTCTCAATATCGCTGGCGTTTCGATAACGTCCGATGATCGTCAATTGTGAACCTTTGAAAATGTCAGTCAATGCGCGCGGATACGTCAAATCTGTCTGAACACCGCCAAAATCAAGATCCAAATCTGTCAGGACAGGCGAATTAACCTTCGTGAAAAAATTGGAAACCTTGATTTCCAGATCTTCTTTCGGTTCGACATAATCGGCGACACCCGAATTTTCCGCCGCGAGTTTGTCGAGAAGCGTCGTATTGACATCGTAACCAACGCCAAACGTGAACATCCGCAAACCGTCAACTTTTACTTCTTTCGAGTTTTTGATGATCTTATCAACATTCGATTCGCCGACCGTCGGCAAACCGTCGGTCATAAAGACCATCATTTTCGATCTGTCGGACGAATCAAACTGTTTCAGAGCGGCTTTGAGCGCGTCGTTGATATTCGTTCCGCCGTTTGGCTGGAGTTTTTTAACAAAATCTTCGCCGCGTTTTTTTCCATCGGCGTTGGCAGGAATCATTTTTGATTCCATCAGATGTTCTTCGCCCGCAAAACTAATGACATTAAAATGATCACCTTCGCGAAGAGTTCTGATCCCGAAAAGTAGTGCATTTCGCGCCTTTTCCATTTTGCCTTCATCGGCCATCGAACCGCTTGTGTCAAGCACAAAAACAATGTCCTTATTAACCAATTCGCTTTCTGTTAGATTGTCTTTCGGCGAAATCTGCAACAGAAAATAACCATCTTTGCCGGGTTCCCGATACGTCAGCAGCGACATTCCGAAATCGTTGTTTGATAAACCGTAAAAAAGCTGAAAATCATTGTCATTACTTGATGTTTCAAACGAGATCAATGCCGATGTTTCACCTTTTCGCTTGACCTCAACCTGATGCGACGGCGAATAGATATTCCGTAGGGCTTCTTTACCGACAATTTCGATCTTCCCCGAAACCGTGCCGAATTTTTGCGTCGGCATATTTCGGCGAACATCTTCGTTGGGCTCACGCTGCCAGAGATTTCTACCCGTTCCGAGCGGATAACGATACGCGACCGTTCCCGACTCGGCTTTCAAAACCTGTGTATATGTTAATTCCAGTTTTTTGTCCGAATTCGGCGGAATCGGAAAGATCGAAGCCTGAAAAAGATCTTTTCCGGCATATTCAAGAAGTCCGGGATCACGCTGACGGCGGACGATCTCATCATAGATCCTGCGCGCTTCTTCGCGCGAACGAACCTCGCCGACGAGTTTTTTGCCGTTTTCCCAAATCGAAAATTCAACGATCGCGGCCGATTCAGGAATCGGGAAAAAATATGTTCCTTCGAGTGTGTAAGGCGTGTCGTTCCGAAAAACCTGCTCGACATGCGTGGTTGCAACCTGTCCGTTGATCTTTGTATCAAGTTGGATAGACTTAACCGGAAGCGCATTCGGAATCGGAATCGGACGCGGAACCGGTCGCGGTTGACATGGGCGAAAATCGCAGATTATCGGCACGATCACACCTTGCGCGAATGCCGGAATAACGAAAAAAATGCCTGCAAAAATAATGCAGACAAAACTTGCAAAAGGTCTCAGTTTCATAAATTTCTCCTAAATACTACAGGTACAAAGCGCAGCTTTTTGGTAATTTTCACTTTGTATGACGACTTAAAGAACGTTTGAAGTTGCTTTCACTTGCAGGTAATCGAAACATATTTTCAATTTTGCCATTATTCTTCTTGCACAGTTCTAATCGGCAGACAAAATCAATCAACTGTAAAAGTTTGATTTATCGTTTCGATGTAGGACAATTTTGGACAGATTTAGAAAAGCGTAAATCGGGCAATTTTAAATTTATCAGGTGGTTTTGTCGTAGTTCAGAGTCCACGCCTTCAGCGTGCGACCGCCGCGCCTCGCTGGCGGTTTGCCGCCTGAAGGCGGGACTCAAAACGTCAAAAAACTTAAAAGTTGGTTTATCTTAGTTGCTTTTGACCCGAAACGCATTCTTTGAACGGACAACCGCGTCTGTACGGTCAACTTTGATCTTGATTTGATAGACCTTACCTTTTTCGATATTTTCAGGGTAAAATCCGATCAGATACTGTCGTCTGAGTTCTTCAGTGATCGCCTCAAAGGCTTCTGACAGATCGGACGCGTCTTTTTGATAGGCTCTGCCCGCCGAAACTTCCGCGAGTTCATTTAAAAAATCAATCGCGGCTTTGTTTGATTGTTCGTTTCTTTGCCTACGGCGTTCGGGATTCCTGTTTCCGCCGCCGAAAACGCCGCCGCGCCGATTCGGAAACGGCGATCTTTGCTGCATCATCCGCGGCTGCGTCATCGCTGTGTCGTAAAATATCGAATAAACAAGCGTGTCGGTTTCCTGAAGCTTATAAATCAATTCGTTCTTGCGAATATAGCTTCCGAAATCTTTACCGTCCGTCAGCAGAATGATTGCTTTGCGACCCTTTACACCGGCAAAACTCTTATTGACAACCTGATAAAGTGCATCCTGCAAAACTGTTCCGAATTGTTCGCCGATTTCGGCATTTTTTATCGCTTTTTTCAATTTCTCGCGGTCGTTCGTCAGCTCGCTCAGCACGTTGACACGCCA
>JANLTD010000492.1:0-4137 GCA_031362765.1 Acidobacteriota bacterium
GTGTTTTTGCGCTTCGATAAAACTTTCAACGCCGGTTTTCGCCCATGTTGCGAGCGCTTCGCTCGGCGCATTTTCCGACATTCCCATTACCTCCGAAATGGTCTTAAAGACGAGCGCGGTTTGCTGCGTCGTCATCTCAAGCCACATTCTTTGCGCTTCAATCAACTGATCGACGATCATTTTCGCCCAATCGGCCGGTACTTGCGCTGAACTCGCTGCCGCTTGCGCTTTCGGTTCGGAAGACGAACCCGCTTTCGGCGCGGCTTTCGGTTTTACAGCGGCTTTCGGTTTTACAGCTGCTTTCGGTTTTACGGCGGCTTTCGGTTTTACAGTTGTTTTCGGTTTGACAGCCGCTTTGGGCGCAGTTTTTGGTTTCGCGGCCGCGGTCGATTTTACTTCTTCGGTTTTCGCAGTCGTTTCGGTTTTGGTTTCAGCTTTCGGTGTTTTTTTTGTTTCTGCCATTTTCGGATTTCCTCAAAAAATTAATCTTCGGTGCAATAAATATAAAAAAGTCTGCGATTTTTGACAACCGCAGACTTTCCGAGGAGGGAAGTTTTTTTACTTGGTCGCTGTTTTTGCCGGACCTGTTACATTTCCAATCATCTTTTCGACATTCGAGAGAACGCTTTTGCCCATATCGGCCACTTCTTTCTGAAGGGGAAGTTCCATTTTTACGGCTGAATTGATGAAGGCTTCACCGGTCGAAGCAAAAAGTTTGACCCAGTCTTTGCGGATCTCTGTGGTTGCATCCCAGTAACCTTTGGCAACTTTCAATGCGTCATAATTCGCATCATAACCTGCTTTGTATAATCCCTGAACATAACCTTCGGTTGCTTCAACGGCCTGTACCGCAGTCTTTAAGGTAACATCCGCTGTTTTTTGTGTTAATTCCATTGCTGTATCAATCGCTTCATTGTTAGTCATTTTCTTTGTCATTTTAATATTCTCCTTCTTTAATTCCGTTGTAAAATTTTTGTTCAGCCGTCTTTTTTGCAACTGACAATTTGAATAGTAAACAATCCTCAAAGACTTGTCAAGCGAAAATTTCGCATTTGCGAAATAAACTTTAGATAAGGCGGCTAATGCTTTATATATCAACACATAAAAGTTTCGCAATATGGAAAATAATTTCAAACAATATTCAATTCGGATATTTTAGAGAAATAATTCAGAGGAGAGAAACTCTCGGAATAGCCGATAACTGATAGCTAATAGCTGATAGCTAAGGCTGGAACTATCACTTATTCTGAATAAGATATTTCATTTGCATTTGCGAGATTTGTTTTACTTCAATGATTTCGGCGAAAGAACACATAAAATAGAATTCCGCAACGCGTTTGTGCTAAAATTCTCTCGCTATGGCGAAAAAGAAAAAAACGGAAGAAGATTTGGATAAACTCATCATCAAACGCTACGGAAACCGGCGGCTCTACAACACGGAGACGCGTTCCTATATCAACTATCAGGATTTAGCCAGGATCGTCCGCGACGGCGCAGACGTGCAGGTCATTGATTCAACTAATAAGGAAGACGTCACGAAGGCTGTTTTGATTCAGGTCATTTTGGAGGAAGAAAAAAATAACAAGACCGTTTTGCCGACCGAATTTCTTTTTCAGCTTTTGCGCTCGCGCGAAGACTCGGTCCAGGATTTTTTCAAGAACCATCTTTCGGCGAGCTTTAACGCCTACTTAAAGACCAAAGAAGAATTCGACAGTCGTTTTCGTTCAATGCTCGAAATGGCAACATCGGCGCCGCAACTGTGGGAAAAGCTGATTCCCGGCGCGGAAGTTATGAAAGAACTTTTAACCGGCAAGATCGGAATTTCAGACGATCCGCAATCCGATAAGGACAAGTCAAAATAAGCAGAAACAAAGACCTGAAAAGCGATTAAAACTAAAGAAATACCGCGCGGAGATGCGTGGATTTGACGGGCTTTCACTGATCTTTTTATGATCATCCGCAGCAATCGCTGAATCGGCGCTCGTCGGTGTGCTTTTTTTCGAACGTCTCTTTTCATTTCCAAACAGATTCTTAAAAATATTGGCGAAGATCTTCGAAAGACTTTGTTGTATAACTTTACAAAAGTCGGGAAATAAAATTAAATAATCGTAGAACAAATAATTAGTCAGCCGTTTTTCATTTGGCAAATTTCTTAATGATTATATTGTTTTGGTTAGAAATCCTGCTTCCAAACTTGATTTTATTGTATTTAAAAATTTAATTCGGAGAAAAAGAAATGTTGACCTTTGTCGGTAAGAGTTTAAGTTCGTCAGTTTGTTTAATTTTGTTCGTGCTTGTCGGGTTTGTTGTTTCGGCCTTTGCTCAGTCGGGATCTATTTTAGAGAACGGTTTTGAGAAAGGGGTCGAGAAATGGGAAAGCCGCGGCGAAAGGGTTTTTATCAAAAGTGAAAAGGATCAGGCGGCCAGCGGCGCGAAGAGTTTGAAAATTTCGGGTCGTTCGGCATTTTGGCAAGGCGCGCAATTGAATATCACCAAACTGCTTTCAGCGGCAACAACTTATAGATTCACGCTTTCGGTTAAACTCGCCAAAGGCGAACCGGCTGACGAAATAAAGATGACGATGCAGCGGGGCGATAATCAATTTAACGGAGTCGGGATCGCCAACGCCGATTCGAACGAATGGAAGACTATTTCGGGAAAGTTCAAGCCTTCCGGCGGAGACCCCTATTTACTGATTTACGTCGAAGCCGGACGCGCAAACACTTCATTTTACATCGACGATTTCAAAATCGAGATAGCGGGCGACGATACTCCGGCGCAAAAAGGTACGATTTTGCAAAATGATTTTGAAGATATGACCGCTCAGAATTGGATCGTGCGCGGCGAAGGCGTTCAGATGTTCAGTTCAAACGCGGCGGGCAGTCAAAGCTTGAAAGTAACGGGCCGAACGGCGCCCTCGCATGGACTCGCCCTGGATATTTCGCCGTTATTTTTTAAGGGGCGAACCTATCTGATCTCCGTTTCGGTAAAATTGGTCAAAGGTCAGCAGGGCGATTCGCTGAAGATGACGATGCAGCAAACACCGCCGAAAGGCGCGGCGACATACACGCCGATCACGGCGGCCGCAAAAGTCACCGACGGCGAATGGGTGACGCTGTCCGGTGAGTATAAGGTTACGACGACAGACAATAACCTTTTGGTCTATGTTGAAGCCGATGGCGCGACGACATCGTTTTATATTGATAATTTCGTGATCAAATTGGCTTAGAGAATTGAATTGTTTAATCATTGCAAAATGCGGCTCTATCTTAATCGTCTTGATTTTCGGCGCGATCTTTAGCTTTGCCCAAAACGCCGTTGACGCGGCGGCGGTCTGCAAAAACAAACCGCCAAGGCCGCGAACCGGACGTGTTTACCATTTCGGAGTAACGCCGAGACGGTCGAAAAAGAACGAATAAATATCGGCGGTTTGTTCGAGCTGCTTGGTCGTGCTGCTGGCGCCGTGGCCTGATTTTGTATCGATCCGAATGATGACGGGTTCGCTGCCCGCCTGCGCATCCTGCAAAACCGCCGCATACTTGAATGAATGCGCCGGCACAACCCGGTCGTCGTGATCGGCGGTGGTGATCAGGATCGCGGGAAACTTCGTCCCCGGCTTAACGTTGTGAATCGGTGAGTAAGCATAAAGCGCCTTAAACTCGGCCTCGTTCGCATCGCTTCGGCCATAATCCGCCGCCCAGTTCCAGCCGATCGTGAAAAGGTGATAGCGCAGCATATCCATCACGCCGGCGTGCTGATGCACGGCGGCGAAAAGATCGGGCCGCTGGTTGGTCACCGCACCGACCAGCAGACCGCCGTTCGATGCTCCTTCGATTCCCAATTTTGCCGGCGAAGTATATTTTTCACGGATCAGATACTCGGCCGCCGCAATAAAATCATCGAAAACGTTTTGTTTCTGCAGCTTGGTTCCCGCCTGATGCCATTTCTCACCATACTCGCCGCCGCCGCGCATATTCGCCGAAGCCCAAACGACACCCTGCTCAAGCAGCGCGATCCGGAGCGCAGTGAAATTCGGGTTGGTGTTGATGTTGAATCCGCCATAACCGTAGAGGATCGTCGGATTCTGACCGTTCAGTTTGAGTCCCTTTTTGTAGGTCAGGAACATCGGCACGCGGG
>JANLTD010000501.1:0-2869 GCA_031362765.1 Acidobacteriota bacterium
GGCGGCAAGCTTGACCCCGAAGGCCTGCACCAATTTCTGACATTTCTGTGGACAGTTCACGATAAAACGCTTTTTCAGGGAATTTACCAATTGCCGCCCGCGCATTTTCTGGTCTGGAAAGACGGCGAGATAAGCGTCAACGAATGGTGGGATTTGGATCTTTCGCATGAAGAACACGGAAAATCTGAAGATTTCTGGCGCGAACAGGTATTGGCAACTCTTGACAGATCCGTCGAAATGGAAATGATCGCCGACGTTCCTTTGGGAGCATTTCTTTCAGGCGGCGTTGATTCTTCTTCGATCGTTGCGGTGTTGTCGCGGCACTCGAAAAAAGTTTCGACCTACACGACCGGGTTTTCGGCGGAAGATCTGGATTTTGACATAATTCCCGACGATGTGGAATGGTCGCGGCGCATCGCCAAACTCTTCCCCGTTGATTATCACGAAACGATTCTTACACCTGATTTGACCGAACTTCTTCCGAAACTCGTTTGGCATATGGACGCGCCGGTGATCGATATGGCGATTCCGTCTTTTTTAATTAGTGAACAGGCCCGCGTTACGCAAAAAGTAATGCTCAGCGGAATGGGCGGCGATGAAGTGTTTGCGGGTTATCCGCGTCAAATGGCGATGCAGCTTGCCGGATTGACCGATTTTATTCCGTCGGCCGTGAGACGCCCTTTGATGAAAACGCTTGATTCGATGCTTTACGGCGGCGTCAAAGGACGTTTGACCGCACCGCTTCGAAACGCGAAAAAGTTTGTGCGAAGCGCGGGTAAAGATTTTGAAGATCGTTATCTGGGATTTGGAACTTATTTTACGGACGAGATGAAATCGCGTCTTTATTCTGACAACCTGCGCGATTCGATGAAGGATTTTGACGCGTACGCGCAGCACAAAAAATTCTTTGAGAAATGCCGCGCGGCTTCGCCGTTGAATCGGCTTCTATATGTTGATTTCAAGACGTTTATGCCCGGGCTCAATCTGGACACGACCGATAAAACCTCGATGGCGGCAAACCTCGAGGTGCGCGTTCCCTTCTTAAATCACGAACTGGTGTCGTTGAGCGAGCGCATTCCTGCGAGCCTCAAGATCAAAGGCATCAAGCGCAAATATATATTAAAAAAAGCGGTCGAAAGTCTTTTGCCGAAAGAAGTTATCTGGCGGAAAAAAGCCGGGTTTTCGGCTCCCGTCCGCTCGTGGCTACGCACGAGTTTACGACCGATGATTGACGATCTGCTTTCGGAAGGAACAATAAAACGGCGCGGACTTTTTGATTTTTCGGAAGTTCGCCGAATCATCCAATTGAATCAATCGGGAAAGGAAGATCTTAATTTGCAGGTTTTTCAATTGTTGAATTTAGAGATTTGGATGCGGGAATTTCTTGATTAGTTTCAATTTCCAAGTTTCAGGTTTCAAGTTTGTCTGTTTTAACTTGGAACCTGAAACTTGGAACTTGAAACTCATTTGACGACGCCGCGTGTTGACGATTCGATAAACTCGACCAGATAATCAACTTCGGCGCAATCAGAAATTTCTTCCTTGATCCGTTCGACGGCTTGCGATGTGTTTAGTTTCGATAAAAGAAGCAAATGATAGGCGTGGTGAAGTTTTTCGATGGTTTCCTTGCCGTAACCGCGCCGCTTCATTCCAAGACGGTTCAAGCCGTAACATTTCGCGTGGTTGCCCTGCGAGATAGCAAACGGCAGAGCGTCTTTGACAACCACCGAATAGCCGCCGACAAATGCCTCGCGCCCGACGCGGCAAAATTGATGAACGCCCGAATAAGCGCCGACGTTGGCGCGGTCGGCGATCGTCACATGTCCGGCAAGTGTCGCGGCGTTTGCCATGATCACTTCATTGCCGATCCGGCAATCGTGCGCGACGTGCGCTTGCGCCATCAACAGATTGTCGTCGCCGATCCGCGTTAATCCGCCGCCGCCCGCCGTGCCGCGATGAATAGTCACAAATTCGCGGATCTGATTACGCTTTCCGATCTCTGTCGCGGTCGGCTCGCCTTGATATTTTAAGTCTTGCGGTGCGAGTCCGATCGAAACGAAGGGGAAAACGCGGGTTTCGTCGCCGACCAAAGTTTTCCCGTCAATCACGACGTGCGAATCGAGCCGAACGCCTTCCCCGAGCGAAACTTCATCGCCGATCACGCAAAATGCGCCGATATAGCAATCTGCGCCGAGTTTTGCATTCGGGCTGATGATTGCGGTTTCGTGAATAAATGATGTCATAAAGGACGGCGATCAAGTAAATAGGTAAAAAGTAAAAAAATCAATCGCCGGAAATCGGAGTTTCAGAAGTGTTTTCAGTATTGGCAACTTCTTTGGATTCTTCGGCTTTTGGTTTTCTCAAAATCAGCCACGAAAAAACAGCTGAAACCGGAAGTGCGCCTAAAAACGAAAAAAAAGCGCCGCCAATAATTGTTAGAACAAAACCGATCAAACCATATTTCCGATTTTGCTTTGTAAATCCGAGCACTAACGGCACAAGTCCAATCACGAAACCGACAATGAGTCCAAAAATTAATAATTGATTAAGCGTTATTTCTGTTGGCATAAAAATTTATCCTTTCGGTCGGTCGCCGAGAATACACATAATTTCGGCTTCGGCGGTAATTTGCCCGTCAACTCTGGCAACTCCCTGCATTTTTTGTACTTTGCTGCCGATCCGAATCGCCGTCACTTCCAAAACTAACGTGTCGCCCGGCACGACCGGCCGGCGAAAACGCGCCTTGTCAATTCCGCTGAAAAACGGGATTTTGCTATTGCGGTCTTCAAATTCACGAAGCGCGAGAATCGCGCCGACCTGCGCCAGTGCTTCTATTTGCAAAACGCCGGGCATCACGGGCGCATTGGGG
>JANLTD010000579.1:0-5368 GCA_031362765.1 Acidobacteriota bacterium
TTATCTTTGAGAGGTCTGCCCAAATGTGATGCCAGGATGATTTTCGCACCTTGTTCGATCGCGTAATTAATTGTCGGCAGCGCGCCGCGAATTCGCGTGTCGTCTTCGATATGACCGTTCTTGATCGGCACGTTAAAATCAACGCGGATGAATACTCTCTTACCTTTAATATCAATATCTTTAATGTTTTTCTTGTTCATAAAATAATAAAAAGCACCTGGAAAAAGACCGATCTTATCATCATTTACCGTCCTTACTCCAAACGCTCTTCGTTTTTACCTGGGTAAAATCTACTTCAAATTAGCTTGTGACTTAAATGTCGACTTGTCATTCGTAAAGTTGACGTAAATTACTTCGCTGTTGGTGCCTTGCCATTTCATACTGGCGATCTTTGTTTTTCCAACCTGCGTACTGCTAACTTCCTCGCCTTCCTTTCCTAAAATAGAGACAACTTCCTTATAACTCATACCATTTTTGATCTGGTCAAATTTTTCTTTGGTCAACCCTGAAGAACTTGACGATCGCGACGAAGATCCCGGTGTGCTTGACGTGTTTGACGATGTTGAAGGCGTCGAATCCGGTGTTTTGGATGATTCGGCGATTTCCTGAAGTTTCTGCTGACAATTACAACCCAAACCGACCAACAACAAAAATATCAAACCCAAATTATATAAATTTTTCATTTTTCCTCTCACGGTTCATTTTACTAAATAATTTACCATAAACGACGAAAAAAAACAGACAGGAGAAATTCCAATTTCGCCTGTCTGTAAAATTGGAAACGTTAAACCTACAAACCTTTCGCGGCGATAAATTTCACCAAATCGCGGACACGGCACGAATATCCCCATTCATTGTCGTACCACGAAAGAATCTTGATGCAGGTTCCGCCAATGACCTTTGTATTTTCCGCGTCAACGATTGACGAATTCGGATTCCCCCGAAAATCTATCGAAACCAGCGGTTCTTCCGAAAATGCCAGGATTCCTTTTAATTCGCCATTCGCGGCTTCCTTCAAAACCCGATTGACTTCTTCGGTCGAAGTTTCTTTTTCAACGTTCATCACAACATCAACCAGCGAAACATTCGGAGTCGGAACGCGAACGCTGATGCCGTCGAACTTTCCTTTGAGTTCGGGGATCACGAGCGCAACCGCTTTAGCAGCACCTGTCGAGGTCGGAATCATTGAAAGTGCGGCGGCACGCGCACGGCGCAGGTCTTTGTGCGGAAGATCAAGCAATTGCTGGTCATTTGTATAGGAATGAATCGTATTCATCAAAGCGTTCTTGATCCCGAATTTTTCATGAATGACTTTGGCAACCGGCGCCAGGCAATTCGTCGTGCACGAAGCATTTGAAATGATATGATGATCTGCCGCAACATACATTCCTTCGTTGACACCCAAAACAATTGTTACATCTTCACCTTTTGCCGGCGCGCTGATGATGACTTTTTTAACGCTGCCGCGAATATGTTTACCGGCGTCTTCGGCTTTTGTAAATCTGCCGGTTGATTCGATAACGATTTCCGCGCCGACCGATTCCCAATCAATCAACGACGGATCTTTTTCGCTGAAAACCTTAAAGCTGTCACCGTCAACACTGATCGTGTCGCCGTCGGCTGAAATATCATTAGTAAGATTGCCCATGATCGAATCATATTTCAAAAGGTGCGCCAATGTTTTTGTGTCGGTCAGATCGTTGACCGCTACGAAATCGATCTCATTATCGCCAAGACAAGTCCGAAGAACATTGCGTCCGATGCGTCCGAATCCGTTAATACCTACTTTTATTGCCATTTTTAAATAATTTCTCCTG
Organism: Acidobacteriota bacterium; assembly: GCA_031362765.1. GTDB lineage: Bacteria > Acidobacteriota > Blastocatellia > Pyrinomonadales > Pyrinomonadaceae > JAFDVJ01. The sequence goes on from JANLTD010000579.1 coordinate 1,818, forward strand.
ATTTGATAAAATATCTTAAAAACTCGAATGTAACTTAATTTCGGCCAAAGTTCAAAGATTCCGGATAAAATCATTTTTTTGAAACAAACCCCAAATTGGAGTCGTAGTAAGCGATTGAGTTTTTAACAGTTTTACTACAAATTCAGATCAAAACTCGGAGCAACTTTTATAATGAGAACATTGCGCTTTTACGCTATCATTTTTTCACTGATAGTTTCATTTTTCGGATTAAACTCGGTTGAAATTTATGGACAGATTCAATCTACGACGCCGCAGATCGCAAAAAATAACAGCGAGCCGAAATTAAATCGGGAAATTAATGAAAACGATTCAGTTAAGGATGATAAACAGCCGAGCCTGACGGTTTCAAACTCGACGAGCCCAACCAAACTTTCGCGAACCGGAGTTCAGAATTCGCAAACAATGCCGCTGACATTAAATGAAACTATCCGCAAGGCTTTGGAAAATAACAATGACATCGAAGTTGCCAAAAACGATGTTAAGATCGCCGAATCAAATCTTCGCTCAATTTTGGGAATTTACGACGGAGTTTTTACATTCGCACCAAATCTTGACCGCAATTCGACAAACGGACAAAGCGCAACGACCGACTTTCGGGTCAATTCAGATTTCACTCAACAGCTAAAAAGCGGCGGAAATTACAGGGTTTTTCTGAATAACAGCCGTACTGAGAACCGGTTCGCCCAACAACAGGTGACGTCGGGTTCTTCATCATCGGGCGGCGCGATTTTTTCTTCAAGCGTCGGAGTTACATTTACACAGCCGCTTTGGCGAAACTTAAAGACCGATTCAAACCGGCGGCAGATAAAGATCCAACGAAAACGGGTTGCGCAATCAGATTCGGATTTTCGCAGACAGGCTATTCTCGTTATCTCGCAAGTGCAGTCCGCCTACTGGGACCTTGTTTTTGCCCTCCGTAATCAGCAAAATCAGGTTGCAAACGTAAATTTAAGCCGCGAGAATTTGCGGCAGGTCGAAGCCAAGATCTCTGCGGGAAGTGCCGCGCCGCTTCAAAAAGCGGAAGTCGAAACCGAACTCGCCAATCGCGAAGGTGATCTATTGAACGCGACCCAGCAAGTTTCGACGGCCGAAAATCGTTTGAAACAGTTGTTTTTGAGAGATCCGAATTCAAGTGAATGGCAAATGCAGCTCGTGCCGACCGATACGCCTGTCTTTAACAACGAACCGGTTGAACTGGACGCAGCAATGAAAGACGCGATGGAATTCCGTCCCGAATTAAGTCGGCTGAAATTAGAAAAGGAGATCAACAAGATTGACCTTGAATACTTCAAGAATCTGACGAAACCCAAAATTGATTTGACTTCGACCTTTTCGCTCGACGGTTTAGCGAGCGGTAACGTCAACACAAGTTCTTTCACCTCAAGTTTATTCGCCATTCAGGCTGCCGGAACCGAAACCAATTCGAGTTCATATTTTTACAACCTGATTTGCCGGAGCACGCTAACGCCGCCGCCGAACTGTTCTTCGATTCCTTCAATTACGGTGGCCGGTTCGCCAAGCTATTTGAAAGGCGGTTTTAATCGTTCCTTTGCAAATCTTTTCCGCTCGGATGCTCCGAATTTCACGATTGGTGTGACTATTTCTTTTCCTTTCAAAAACCAAACTGCAAAAGCTGATCTGGCAACGGCGCGGCTTCAGACAGAACGAATTGACGCGCAGACACGTTCGCAGGAACAATCTGTCGTTTCTGAAGTTCGTAATGCCGTACAGGCGGTCGAAACTGCGCGGCAAAGAATTTCGACTGCCAAACGAGCCCGCGAAAATGCCGAGATCCAACTAGATGGTGAACGCAAACTTTTTGAGGTCGGGCGTTCGACCACATTTATTCTGTTCCAGCGCGAAAATGCTTTGACAAATGCGCGCAACAGTGAAATTCGCGCCGAAACCGATTACAATAAAGCACTTTCCGAATTGCAGAGAGTTACTTCGACAACTTTCCAGGTAAACAATATTCAAGTTGATTCGCCTGTCAGCAACCCCAAATAAACAGCATTATTTCAACGTTTAGAATATATTTCTTAATTATTTCATAAAGAGTCGGCCAGCTGACTCTTTATGTTTTTAGTGAAGTCTGCGAAAATTAAGATTGTGAAAATATCCGCCGTTTTAATCGCATTTAATGAAGAGGACAAAATTGCTCGCGCCATTGATTCTCTTAATTGGGCAGACGAGATTTTAGTTGTAGATTCAGAAAGCTCGGACCGGACTCGTGAGATCGCCGAATCGCGCGGAGCAAAAGTCGTAATCCAAAAATGGCTCGGCTTTTCAAAGCAAAAACAGTTTGCGGTTGATTCAGCGGAAAACGATTGGATTTTTAGCCTCGATGCCGACGAACAGGTTTCTAAAGAATTGAAAAATGAAATTTTACAACTCAAAACCTCAAGCAGCAAAATAGCTGATGGCTATAAAATGCCCCGTCTCTCTTATTATTTGGAACGTCCGATTCGACACAGCGGTTGGTATCCCGATTGGCAATTGCGTTTTTTTAGTCGAAATAAAGGGAAATGGAAGGATGTTTTGATCCACGAATCGGTCGTGGTCGCCGGAAGAGTTGAAAAATTACGCGGCGATATTTTGCATTTTAGCGTCGAAAATGCCGCGCATCATCATCGGATGATCGGCGAACGTTACGCCCCGCTTGCCGCCGATCAAATGTTCATGAGCGGAAAGGAAACTACCGTCTTAAAGATTGCGACTGCCGGATTGATTGCTTTTATTCAAACTTATTTTCTTAAACTCGGGTTTCTCGACGGACTGGCCGGATTTTGCATTGCCCGTTTCGCGGCGCATCACGCGTTTCTCAAACACCTTCTGTTGTGGGAATTACAAAGAAATAAAAAATAAATTTGTTTCAAAAAATACAACCCTCAAAATTTTCAAAACATCCAACCTTTGGTTTCAAATATTTTTGCGCTATATTTTACAAAGGCCCATGATTATTTTATGAGAAAACTTTTATTTTCGATTTCGTCGATCCTGATTTTCCCCGCCTTTGTGTTTGCGCAAACACAAAAAGGTATTGACTCGCAAACCAATAAAATAACTGAAAATACCAATAAAACGACCCAAACCACGACAACCGGCGGCGGCGGCCGGACGATTGATTGGGGCAAGGATAAAACAAAGGTGCGCAACCGTTTGGAAAATCCGTATCGTATGAACTCAAGGCGCGACGTTTTGGTTGAAAATGTGTTGGATGTGTTGGTTGAACAGAAAATTATTGTTGATGATTCAGCCTCGCGGCCCAAAGAGGGCATTATCATCACTCAACCGTTTGTTTTTGCAAAAGGCGCGGTGATCACCAAAAACGAATTAAACCGCTACGCGATTTTACCGAATTCGGATACATCCTGGACTCGCGGCCGATATACTTTGATCATTGAGATCCAATCAATCGATGGCATCCAAAATAATGTATCGGTGACCGCCAAGGTTGAAGGACGTTCTGAAAACGGATTGCAATCAGAATGGACGACTTTGCAATCGAGCGGTTCGGCGGAAGAAGAATT
>JANLTD010000606.1:0-5012 GCA_031362765.1 Acidobacteriota bacterium
TGAATTATGTCCATCCTTCATTTAATTTGAAACAACAAATCTTGCAACTAATCCGTTTGCGCCGACTGCCCAAATCGCTTTTTTGCCTTTGGCTTGCACGGCGTTGTAATTTTCTTTATCGAGATTTTCCCACGCTTTGCCGCCATCGGTTGATAGATCCGAACCGCTTGCGCCGACCGCGACGATCGTCTTTTTATCAACATAAACCACGCCCGAACGATAGCCGCTTAAACCCTTCGATAAATTCCAGGTTTTTCCGCTGTCGGCCGTGAAAGCAAGTTTATTGTTGATCTCGTCCGGCTTTTCGTAATTTCCGCCGACGATGATACCGGATTTTGCGTCACGCATCGCGATCGAAAAAATTCCGCTGCCGGCGGTGCCTTTGGCAATCGGCGTATCGGAAACAGACCAGGTTTTCCCGCGATCGTCTGAACGAAAAACCCGCGCGTCCGTGCCGCCCGAAATCAAAAAGACATTGTTTTTGCCCTGTGTTATCAGACAAGTTCCGCTTGCCGCAAATGCCGCTTCACCGTCTTTTGCGTTCGGCATTTTCGAAGTATCGAGCGGTTTCCACGTTTCGCCGTCGGTTGTTTCAAGCAACAGATATTTGCCGTCAACCGGATCAGACATCGCAATACCGTGCGTTTTATCCCAAAAAGCAACCGCATCGAAAAACGCTTTTTCGTTTGTGTTCTTAAATTGCAGTTTCCAGGACTTTCCGCCGTCCGTTGTTTTGTAAATTCTCGAAGATTCGCCCGTGCCGATGCTCAAAATATACGCCGTGTCGGCGTCAAACGCTTCGATGTCGCGGAAATCGAGTTTTTCAGCGTCCGGAACCTTGATGACCGACCAGGTTTTTCCGCCGTCAACGGAGCGCAAAACCGTGCCGCCCGTGCCGCTTGCCCAGATTATTTTGTCGCTGACCACCGCCAGTCCGCGCAAGCTCGCTTTGGTATCAACATTTTGTTTTTGCCACTGGGCGTTTGAATTTGAGAAAAACATCAAAAAAAGAAAGATAAAGACAAAGATTTTCATAGCTAGCATTCTAATCTAACTTTAATCACGGTCAAAGTTTGAATTTATCCGCCAAGAAAAGTAAAATTCACGCTAGACTTTCCATTTCATTCAAAAGGATAAACAAAAATGAGTTTCTTTCCGATTCCGAGTATGCTGCTGAGGCAGCTCTATACAAACAACAGTCTGAAAAATGTCGCCAACGGCGTGCAGTTTGCGCTCAAAAACCGTCTCAGCGACGGCGAGTTCACGGAGCTGACGGGCATCAAAATTGACGGCAACGAAGTTCCGCTCGGACAAATTTCGGTTGACTTAGGTGACGGAAATTTCGTTGCCGCTGAAACTGTCAGAAATGCCGCGTTTCCGCTCAGAAAAGTTCTGATCGTCAAATGCGAGACCGGAAATCTTGAAAACGGCAAACATAAAATAGGTATTGCTTTCAAGGCAAAACCGTTCGGCGCGTTAAAATTCGAGGTCGAAGATTCGATCGCGCAAACCGAAAATCTCGAAGTGCGGATTCCGCGCGACACGCAGGACGATTATTCCGAAAACGCGATCAAAGCGCGGCAGGATTTTGTCGAACAATACACGGGCGCACGCCTTGAACATCTCCGACATTATTCAATTGATCCGCATACGACCGCCGGAAACTGTGAGAATTTTACGGGTGTCGCGCAAATTCCGGTCGGTTTTGCCGGTCCGCTCAAGGTCAACGGTGAATATGCGATCGGCGATTTTCTGATTCCGCTGGCAACGACCGAAGGCACTCTGATCGCTTCGTATAATCGTGGGATCAAGGTTTTGAACCTTTCTGGCGGCGTAATGTCAACGGTCGTCTCGGACGCGATGCAGCGGGCGCCGGTTTTCGTTTTTGAAAATGCCCGTGACGGTCGCAAATTCGTCAGTTGGGTTTTGGGAAATATCGAAAAGATCAAGGAAGAAGCCGAAGCAACTTCGAGCGTTGCGAAACTAAAATATATTGATCCATACACAGCGAACAAATTTGTTTATCTGAGGTTTAATTACACGACGGGCGACGCGGCGGGACAAAATATGGTCGGACGCGCAACCTTTGCGGCGTGCAGTTGGATCATTGACGCTTACGAAAAAGATGTCATCAAACATTTTTATCTTGAATCGAATTTCGCGACCGACAAAAAGGCTTCACAGGTAAATATTATGCGAACCCGCGGTAAACGCGTAACGGCTGAATGCACAGTCCCCCGAAATGTTCTGATCGAACATATGCGCGTCGAACCGGAATCGCTCGTTTATCACGCAGGCGTTGCCAATATCGGCTCATTTCTTTCGGGCGCGAACAACAACGGTGCGCATTCCGCCAACGGCATTACGGCGATGTTCATCGCGACCGGACAAGATGTCGCCAATGTTTCGGAAAGTTCGGCAGGCGTTATTTATTCGGAACTGACGGCTGAAAAAGATCTGTATATTTCGATCACGATCCCTTCGCTGATCGTCGCCACACACGGCGGCGGAACAGGTTTGGCAACTCAAAATGAATGTCTGCAAGCCTTGGGCTGCGTCGGCCGCGGAACGGTCAATAAGTTTGCCGAGATCGTCGCCGGCGTCGTGCTTGCGGGCGAAATCTCGCTGGCTTCGGCAATCTCGTCAAGCGATTGGGTTTCGAGCCACGAAAAATACGGTCGGAATCGATAAACTCAAGTGGACAAAGAGTGACATTTATTTGGGTGGTTTTCAACGATTACGCCCAAAAGCGCTTTTAGCGTTGATGGCACTTAACTGCCGCAAATCTCGTCAATCGCTTCTTCGTATTTTTCGTCAATCACACCCCGTTTTATCTTGAGTGTCGGGGTCATTTCGCCTTTATCAATCGAAAATTCGCGCGGCAGCAAATAAACTCTTTTGACTCTTTCATAATCGCTGAGTTCACGCGTCAGATCAACGGCATCCCGCTGAACGCGTTTGATAACATAGGAATTTTCGCAAAGTTCTTCGCGGGAACCTTCCGCCTTAATGCCTTCGTCTTTGAGCGTTTCCTTTAAGGTATCCCAATCGGGAACGATCAGCGCGCCGACTTGTTTGCGGCCCGAACCGACGACGATGGCTTGCGAAACGAGCGATGATTGTTTCAAAAGACTTTCAACCTGAAGCGGCGCGACATATTTTCCGTTCGACAGCTTAAACAGATCTTTCAGACGGTCGGTCACGTAAAAATGTCCGTCTTCGTCCGCGTAGCCGACATCGCCCGTGTGATAAAAACCTTCGGCATCAAGAGCTTTGGCGGTTTCTTCGGGTTTGTTGTAATAACCCTGCATCACATTACGCCCGCGAATCAGAATCTCGTCCTGCGCGCCGATCTTCATCTCGATTCCGTCAAACGGCGTGCCGATCGAACCGACTTTGCTGTCTTCGGGGCGATTTGCGCAAGTTACGCAGGCTTCGGTCATTCCGTACCCCTGTAAGATCGGAATGCCGGCCGCCCAAAAGGCGTAAGAAAGTTTTTTTGACAGCGGCGCACCGCCCGAAACAAAAAATCTTAAAGCGCCGCCAACGCCGTCGCGCCATTTCGAGAAAACCAGTTTACTCGCCAGGGCGTGCTTGCCCGCGAGAATTGGCGAAATGCTTTTGCGCGTGTCTTTCGCTTCCCAATATTCCTGACCGACTTCCAAAGCCCAGTTGAAAAGCGACGTTTTCCAGCCGCCGGCCGCTTTACCTTTTTTGACGATCTTGTGATAAACCTGCTCAAAGAGACGCGGCACGGCCGTCATAATTGTCGGTTTGACTTCCGCGAGATGCGAAGCAAGCTGATCAAACGCCGCGCAATAGTGAATCGCGACGCCGTTTGTGCAAAGTACATAAAAAACCGTCCGCTCAAAAATATGCGACAAAGGCAAAACTGCCAGAGAACGATCGGTCGTTTTGATCGGCAAACCTTTTGAAATTGCCGAAACGTTTGAAACGAAATTTTCGTGCGTCAGCAAGACACCTTTGGGTTCGCCGGTCGTGCCGGAAGTATAAATGATCGTCGCCAGATCGTCGGAACTGATTTTTTCAAGAAAATTTTCAAACGCTTGCGAATCAATTTTATCGGCTTCCCGGCCGCGCCGTTCGATGTCCGAAAGTTTGATCGCGCGGCTCTCGCCGTCCGGCAGATAATCGTCGTCAAAGAAAACTATTCTTTCGATGGTTTCGACGCTTTCGACCGCGCTTTGCGCGTGCTTGAACAGTTTTTTGCCCGAAATGAAAAGCATTTTCGCGCCCGAATCTTCCAAAATATAACGAATTTGTTCGACCGCCTGCGTCGTGTAAATCGGCACATTGACGGCACGCAGCGAAAGAATCGCCAGATCGGTCAATGACCATTCAGGACGATTTTCGGAAATTATGGCGATCTTATCGCCGGCTTTGACACCTAATCCGGCAAGTCCGAGCGCAATATTCTTTATCTTTTCGATAACATCGCTGCCCGAAAGATGTTTCCAGACATTTTCGAGTTTGTAGCTTAAAGCATCCACTTTGTTGTGGCGGCGAAAAGATTCAAGACAAAAATGCGGCAGCGTTTGCGGTATATTTTCAAATCCGATTAAATTTTCAGCAATCATTTTCTAATATTTAGATCGTTCGGCGCGTTAATCCTGATGCAATTATTTGGTAACTGTTGAGGTCTTTGGTTTTTAGTCTTTGGTTTTTGGTTTTATCCGATGAACAACCTTTGATTTTCAATCAAGACTCATCCAAATAAGCGGACGTGGTAAGAAATTTACTACCAATCGGCAATTTCTTTCCAAAAACCAAAGACCTAAACAATTACATTATTTGACAATAATCGCAAAGAATAAATCTTATGTCCAATGGCTGCATTCAAGCAAACGGCGATTTCGATTCGCTGATCACGCGACTCGAATTTAGCGGAAAATTATGATTGAAAATTTGGCGTCAGGTGATCGAAACTGATGCAAATTTATCGGCGAGCACCAAACTGAAAGCTCCCATCAAGGTCGGGTAAGGCCCGAGTG
>JANLTD010000609.1:0-4050 GCA_031362765.1 Acidobacteriota bacterium
TTTCCCACTATTTTTTAAACTTTAAAAATAAATTTTTTGTTTTATAATTTTTGTTTTGTGGGGTTTTTTTTTTTTTGTTTTTTTGGCTGGTTTTTTTTTGGCACATACAAAAAAAAAAAAAAAAACGACGGTTAAAAAAACGACGACAACGACCGTTACTGATACAGAAATAGCCGGCGGATTGAAGGACGCGCTTTTTAACGGTGTCCGATTTGCCGTTGACACGCTCGGCAATGAAAACGGTTTTTTGAACGATGCTCGTGTCAAAATCCCGCTGCCGAAAAATCTGCAAAAGGTCGAAAAAACCTTACGGTTTGCGGGACAGGGCAAATTGGTTGACGAATTTGTCGCGTCAATGAATCACGCGGCGGAAAAAGCCGTGCCGGTCGCGATCGACGTTTTTGTTGACGCCATCAAGCAGATGACTTTTGACGACGCGCGTAAGATCTTGTTCAGCGGCGAACAGGATTCGGCGACTCAGTTTTTCCGACGCACGAGCGAGGAAACTCTGCGCGGAAAATTTCGGCCAATCGTCGAAAAATTCACCCAAGAAACCGGCGTCACGAACAAATATAAAACAATGATCGGCAAATACGGGTTTGCTGCAAAACTTTTGGGTGCCGAGGCGACGGATCTGGACGGCTATGTGACGCAAAAAGCACTCGACGGATTGTTTTTTATGGTCGCCGAAGAAGAAAAGAAGATCCGCAAAGACCCGATCGGAAGAACGACGAGGCTGCTCAAAAAGGTGTTTGGGATTCTAAAGTAAAGGGTAATTGTTTAGGTCTTTGGTTTTTTAGGGCTATTGCAAAGTCGCCAAAGGCGACAAACAACATAGCGTAGGGTGAAACCCTACGTTAGTTGACACCCGATTTCCGACGCTGAAAGTGTCGAACAAGCCGCGAAAGTGTTCGTCACCTTCGGCGACGACGCATTTTTTACACTAAACGGAGGGTTTCACCCTACGCTATGTTGTTCGTCATCTTCGATGACAAGAAAAATGCCGACTTTGCAAGAGCCCTGGTTGGTTTTTTGCCTTTTGTAAGAAATTGCAGATTGGCGATGAATGTTTCACCAATCTACTTATGTTTCCGAAATCTTGATTGCAAAATCAATTAGTTGTTGATATTGAATAAACCCTTAAGACCGGGTGACAAACAATAATTGAAATTGATATGTCTATGAATAAACTAAAAAAGATTATCAGATTGCTGGCTGCTGCAACGGCAGTCTTTTTGTTAAGCCAACTCATTTCGGCGCAAGAAAAGTTTATTTATGGACGGCTATCAATTAAAACCGACTATGGTTATTTATTTATCAGCAACACAACCGAAAAATCGTATACCTTTGAAATCAGAGGCAAGGATATTGAGGAAATAAAAGGCGGAAGCAATCCGACGTTTGTTGTTGACGAAAAATTGCTGCAAATCATTCAAGTTGATACAAAATTCTTTGTCTCCGGTAATGAAAAATTGACGGAAGAAGAGATTTTGGAAAGACACAAAGTCTGGGAAAGCGATTATCTCAGCGGTCAGTTTGGAAAAAAACTTGAGCTGAGAAGCGAAAAAGTTACCGTTAAAGATTTTAAGACGATGTTTTGGGGCTATCAACGGCCGACCGAGAATACTGAATACGACCGCGATTATTTATTGACCAGGGTGATCGGGAATAATATCTTAGCGTTGACCGTATCTCTTTATGTTGGCGATAAAGTAAGCGATTATCAAAAGTTCCTGGTCGAAACGATCGGAACCGTGAAGATCGGCGATAAGCCTTTTGATGTTAAAAAATTATCTGAAGAAATTCTCAAGCCCGCAACTAATAAAAAATCGGTCAGCCAAAGATGAAAAAAAGTATTAATTGGCGAAAAGCTACCTTTTTTCTGATTATTTTAAGCTGTCTGACACCTTACGTTTCGCCGCCGATCGCCTTGGCTCTGGGCTTATTGATGGCGTTGACGATCGGCAATCCGTTCGCTCGCCGGATGGGCAAACCGACAAAGATTTTGTTGCAATCAAGTGTTGTGCTGCTTGGTTTCGGGATGAATCTGACGAACGTTATCAAAGCCGGAAAAGACGGGTTTCTTTTTACGGTCGCGACCATTTTCGGAACTTTGATTCTTGGCTGGCTCGTCGGCAAATTATTAAAAGTGAATGATAAAACATCCGCGCTGATCTCGTCAGGAACGGCGATTTGCGGAGGCAGTGCAATTGCGGCGGTCGCACCGGCGATCGATGCTGATGCGGAAGAAATTTCCGTTTCGCTGGCGATCGTGTTTATCTTAAATTCGGTTGCGTTGATCATTTTTCCGATCATTGGTCACAGCTTGAATCTCAGCGAAAATCAATTCGGAATCTGGGCGGCAATTGCGATTCACGATACGAGTTCGGTCGTTGGTGCAAGCGCAAAATACGGCAATGAGGCTTTGCAGATCGCAACCGCCGTCAAGCTTGCCCGCGCTGTCTGGATCGTGCCGATCGCGTTGGTTTTTGCTTTGTATTATCGCTCAAAAAATGGCGGAAACAAGACAAAAGTTGCGATTCCGTGGTTTATTTTGTTGTTTCTGCTGACGACGATCATTAAAACCTATGCGCCGTCAATAGTTCAGCCGAGTATTTTTGAATCGTTCGTAAATATCGCAAAAGCGGCGCTGACCGTAACGCTGTTTTTGATCGGTTCAAGTCTGTCACGGGAAACGCTTAAAAAAGTGGGCATCAAACCGCTTTTTCAAGGTGTGTTTTTGTGGGTCGTGATTTCGTTGGTGTCGCTGTTTGCGGTCTGGAATTTGTTATGAACGCAAATGAATTTTGTGTTTGAAAGGAAGTTTTCCGTTGACCAACATTCAACCGCTGATTCGGCTCTGTTTGAAACCCGTAATTTGTCCCGCTTTGCGTTGCTCATTTTGAATTGATAAAATAATTGTTTCGCTAACAGGCAAGAATTTTATCCGTAAGACAATGAGCATCAAATACATTACCGTTCGCGGTGCACGCCAGCACAATCTAAAAAATATCAACGTCGAAATTCCGCGAAATAAGCTGACAGTTATCACGGGTCTGAGCGGCTCGGGAAAATCGAGCCTCGCTTTTGATACGATCTATGCCGAAGGACAACGCCGCTATGTCGAATCGCTTTCGGCGTATGCGCGGCAGTTTCTCGACCAACTCGAAAAACCCGATGTTGATTCGGTCGAAGGACTTTCACCGGCGATTTCGATCGAACAGAAAACCGTTTCGCGTTCACCGCGTTCGACGGTCGGCACGGTCACGGAAATTTACGATTATCTACGCCTTCTTTTTTCGTCAATCGGCACTCCGCACTGTCATCAGTGCGACGCGCCGATCACACGCCAATCGGTCGAACAGATCGTCAGCGGTATTTTGCTTTTGCCCGAAGGCGAACGCGTGATGATTCTTGCTCCGGTAGTGCGCGGCCGCAAGGGCGAATTCAAAAAAGAACTCGAAAAATTTGCCAAAGATTTTACACGCGCCCGAATTGACGGCGAAATGCGGCAGCTTGACGAAGAGATCAAACTCGACAAGCGCAAAAATCACACGATCGAGATCGTCGTTGATCGTCTTTTGATCAAAAAAGGCGTTAAGGAGCGTTTGACTGAATCAGTTAAAACGGCACTCAAAATAACTGATGGTGCGGTACTGGTTTCGATCATTGACGGCGCCGAAAAACTCTATTCCGAAAAAATGGCTTGCGTTAATTGCGGGATCAACATCGCGACCCTCGAACCGCGTTCGTTTTCGTTCAATTCTTCATTCGGAGCTTGCAAAAAATGTCAGGGATTGGGAACGGTGATGGAAATTGACAGGCATAAGATATTGCCCGACGACACGCAAATCGTTAAGAAAATCAAATTTTTAGCCGAAACGGACAAAACGGGCGGGAAATATTTGCAATCGGCATTGATTGCCATAATTGATCGTTACGCTGAAGACAATATTGAAGAAGAGAAAAGGAGAAAAGCAGAGAAAAAGCCAAAAGAATTTTCGCCTGAAACCGAAATTGAAAATCGCAAATCGCAAATCGCAAATCGCA
>JANLTD010000631.1:0-4532 GCA_031362765.1 Acidobacteriota bacterium
AGATTTTCTCTGACAAAATTTAAATCGAGCATTTTCTTGAAAATTCCTTATCTTACGTTTCTTAGACGAATTAACATTATCAACTCAAAATAAAACAACGGTCAAAGATCAATTGGCTTAAATTAAGGACTGGCACAAGAAAAACAACAAACGCGGAACGAACATTGTTTGCTTTTTAAGGACACTGCGAACCTTGCGCGTAGCTGCATTTATTGCTCCACAGAAAAGCCGGTGTGCTTTGTGAATTGAGAACCGGCGAATCGGTCGTTTCGATCGGCGAAATTTGCCGCGAACCGAAGATTCCGCGCCATCTGCCCATTTTTGCGTCCGCGCCGAACGCAACGTTGCGCGCGGTTTGATTTCCGCTGAAGGTGTAAACGGAAAGCGCGTGAAGTCTGCGCCAAACGCCCCACGCGTCGTAGCCGTTCGTCACGCCGTCGGTTTGCTGTAACCCGTCGGTGACCGGCACGCTGTGTCCTGAATTGAGCGAACAGTAGGTTTTTGAGGTGCGAATAAGCTGCCATTTTCGTTCGGTGATTTGCGGCAGTTTGTTCCAGATGTCATTTTGTCCGATCAGATGCTGATTTGTTTCGTCGTCCCAATAAACCTGAATTATCATTTTCGCGCCGGCCGGAATTTGCTCCATATTCGATCCCCAATTATACCAGGGAGCCATCATGAACATAAACAACCCGTTGGCGCCCCAACCTTGCGCCGCGCCGCGCCGCGCCATCTCGGGCGTCGCGCCGGCGCCGTAAGAATGTCCGGCAAAACCGATTCGGGTCGTATCAATGATCGCCGAATTTTGCTGTGCGGCAGTCACAAATCCGTTCCAGAGTTGATTGTAACGGGTCGTGTGACTGGTCAGAACATTTGATGAATATGGAGAAAAAACGACCGCGTAACCGTTGCTCGCCAATTGACGCAGCAGTGTTTCATAAAATTGATAACTGATTCCGCCGAATCCGTGCGCAAAAAAAATGACCGGAACTTTGTTTTGCGCCGAAGCATTACTCGGAATGAAAACCGAGATCGGCGCAGGCGCGGCAGGGTCGGGATTGATAATGACCTGGCGCGCGACGCTAAATTGCCCGAATCCGCCGTATTCGCCCGCAAGCGGAAAGGTCGTTGCCTTTTCACCAAAGCACTGCGCGATCTGCGCATTTGCCGGGGAAACGCCGAAGGCTAAAAAAACTGCCAAAGAAATAGTCGAAAATAAAATCTTCATATTAATTTTAGACTCCCAACCGATTGAAAAGTTTGAAAAATTCACCGTTTTTTTTCAGTCAGCATTTCAATCGTTTTTTCGATCCTTCTGATTCTGGTTTCTTCTCTTTTCGTATCTTTGACCGCCTTCACATATTCCTTGTGATGCGTGAAGCTCATGTTTGCGAAAACATCGGTCAACCCGGCTTTTTTCAATGCTTCGGCTAAATCTTCCGGGACTTCGACGATGCGTTTTTCGGTATCTTTTTCCATCGTGACCTCGACCGATTGGCATGCTTTGATGCCCGCCGCATCGCGGAAACTCTTCGGCACGATCATTACATATTTTCCGCCCATCCGGACGACGGTCGAGCGATATTCGGCGCCGTTTATCGAAACTTTGACCTGAACGCGCTTTGCGCCGAAAACCTTTTCGACATCAAACGGAATCGTGCTTCCCGTCGCTTCCATATTCTCGTGTTTTCCCAACTCGACTTCAAAGATTTGTTTCTCAGCCATTTTTTCCTTACAATTCTAAGGTTGTTTGTTACATTTTGTTTTTTGCAATAACCCAAAAACAAAAAGCTAATCGAATTTAACAAGAATTATTATGACACAGAAAATTCGCAAAGCCGTTTTTCCCGCTGCCGGACTTGGAACCAGATTTTTACCTGCGACCAAAGCATCGCCGAAGGAAATGCTGCCGCTCGTTGATAAGCCTTTGATTCAATATGCGGTCGAAGAAGCGGTCGCATCGGGCATCGAATCAATTTTGATCGTTACTGGGCGCGAAAAAAGCTCGATCGAAAATCATTTTGATATTTCGTACGAGCTCGAACATACTTTACAGGAAAAAGGTAAAACCGAATTTTTTGAAATGGTGCGCGCGATTTCCGAAATTTGCCGCATTTCCTATACGCGGCAAAAACAGGCATTGGGTTTGGGGCACGCGATCTATCAGGCGAAAGATTTTTCCGAAAACGAACCTTTCGCAGTTCTGCTTGCCGACGATGTGGTTGACGCCGAAAAACCCGCGCTCAAGCAAATGATCGAGGTTTTTGAAACATACAACGCACCCGTCATCGCGACGATGCAGATCGCGGGCGAAGCGATCTCGCGTTTCGGCGTGATTGACGCCGCAGAAGTTGCGCCGAATGTCTTCAAGATAAAGGATATGATCGAAAAACCGAAATTTGCGGACGCGCCATCGGATCTCGCAATTATCGGCAGATATATCTTAACGCCCGACGTTTTTGATGCCATCGAACGCACCGAAAAAGGCGCCGGCGGCGAAATTCAAATCACCGATGCGATGCGCCTGATGCTCAAAGAAGGCAAGCCGTTTTACGCCGTCCGCCTGGAAGGAAATCGGCACGACGCGGGCGACAAGCTCGGATTTCTGATCGCGACGGTCGAATTTGCATTGAAACGCGCAGACTTGGGCGCGGATTTTCGGGAATATTTGAAATCTTTGAATTTATAATTTTTTTTTGCCTGCGAAAGACACGAAAGGTACGAAATAAAGACAAAAGATTAAATTGATTTTATTTCGTATTTTTCGTGTCTTTCGCAGGCAAATTCTTAATTCAACTCTGCAACCTCACAAAAAACTTTGATCGCGCCTTTTGCCGAAGTCAGTTTTTCAAAAAGTTCTCCGTAATTTTCCAAACCTTTGACGGGATGCGTCAAAAGACGGTCGAGCCAATCGCCGTATTCGAGCGCGGCCTGCGACAAATCCTTCACGCCCGACTCAAAATATTCGCGGTTGGCATTGACCGTGCCGACCATCACTTTGTTGCCGAGCACAAAATCGAGGTTGATCTTATCCGCCGGAACCTGAACGATTCGGTCGCCGCCCGTCACGCTCGATAAAACTAACACGCCATTTTTGGCAAGGGCCTGCATCGCGTCGAAAACGATCGGCGAAAAACCCGTCGCTTCAAAGATCACGTCAAATCCGCCATTTTGTTTGGCGTATTCCTGAACGGAAATATCTTCGGTCGAAACATATTTTGCGTCCAGATCTTCGATCAGATCCGAATTCAGGTATGGCTTCGGCGTTTTGCCGAATGTGACGACCTCCATTCCTTTGAGTTTGAAAACCAATGTTGCCAGAAGTCCGATCGTTCCCGCGCCCATCACCGCCGCGCGTTTCGGATGCCAAACCCGTAACCGGCGTTGAATTTCAAAGGCTTGCGTAATTCCTTTTTGCACAACCGTCATCGGTTCGAGCAAGACGCCGACTTCTTTTAATCCGCGCGGAATTTTGACGATAAATTCGGCATCGTCAACGTAATATTCCGACAAATATCCGTGCCGCAAGTTTATTCCGCGTTCAAAATATGTGTCGTCGGTCGTCATATCGTTCGTGCCGATCAGATCGTACAAGGAAGTTCCCGGACGCCGCACGGTGGCGACGACATAATCGCCTTTTTTCAATTCGTGGACGTTTTCGCCGACGGCTTCGACAATACCGAAACCTTCGTGTCCGATGACCAGAAACCCGTCACCGTTCGGCGACGCGCCGTATTCGGCGTTATTGATCTCCTTGTCCGTGCCGTCCACGCCGACACGCAAAACTTTGACCAAAACGCCGCGCCCGTTAGCGATTTCGCCGACATTCGGCTTCGGCATTTCGACCAGATGAACGGAATTCCGGATTCCGGGTTTAACTGCAATTGCTTTCATAATTTCTCCTGTTTTTTTAACGCCAAGACGCCAAGACGCAATGAGTTCCCCAAAATATCCTTAAATTTTCTTTGCGACATTGTTGGCGTTGAATTCTTAAAACTTAACTCGCGTAAGCCATCCAATCGGGCTGCAAGCCGAGATTGGCAAGCGTTCCGAGAACTCTCTGCGGTTCGCCCCAATCGCTCCAGACGACATCGCCGACGCGCAAAACATAAAGCCGGTCGGTCGCTTTTTCCAGAACTTCACTCGAAAAATTTGTCTCGTTGATCCAGGCGTAAAGCGATCTGACGGTCGCTTTTTCAGCCGAAGTTCCAAACGTCACACTCGACGCCGCAAACATTCGGTAAAGATCCGGCAGATGTTCGTCGATCAAATTCAGAAATGTTCCGACCTTGCCGACCATCACAAAACTGTTCCACAGACATCCTTTCGTCATCAGATATTGCGCCGATTCAAACGAAGGTTTTTCCCAAAATCTTTCGACTCGGCTGACGGATTTCGCCAAATTTCCGAAAAGCGATGCCTGCGGCTCGATCCAGCCGTAAGAAGTTTCGGCCGATTCGGGTTCGATGCCGAGAAGGACCAGCGAATACGGATTCATTTCAACCGCTTGGAAGGCCGTTTCGACATTCTTC
>JANLTD010000647.1:0-1870 GCA_031362765.1 Acidobacteriota bacterium
TCAAAACTTGATGAAATTTTGAAACCGATGGCAAATTCGCGTTAGACTCTTCAACAATGAGCGAAAAATATACTCGAAAATCATTTGCCAAAAAATCATTCGGACAAAATTTTCTGGTTGACCCAAATTACATTCGAAAAATAATCGAAGCACTCGACCCTCAAGCGGACGAAACGATAATCGAAATCGGTGCCGGACGCGGGGCATTGACCGAAAAATTGCTTGAAAGCAGTGCAAATGTCCTTGCCATTGAATTTGAGCGAGAAATGGTTCATGTTTTACAGAAGCGGTTCGGCAATCTCAATAATTTTCAACTGATCCCGCAAGACGCTTTGCAAACTGACTTTTCGGACCTCATCAATCCGGGATCCGAAATCCGAGACCCGAAATCAGCTAAATTGGTCGCCAATCTTCCGTATAATATTTCAACCGCGATTTTGCAAAGACTGATCGAACAACGCGAGGTTTTCAGCGAAATGATCCTTATGTTTCAGCGCGAAGTTGTCGAACGGATAATTGCCAAGCCAGGAAACAAGGAGCGTGGTTTTCTAAGCGTTTTGACAGAGGCATATCTGCAAACCGAAAAGCTGTTTGATGTTCCGCCAAAAGCGTTTCGCCCATCGCCAAAGGTTTGGAGCGCAGTTGTGCGTCTGATAACGTCTGACTGTGATGAAATACTATCTGACAACAAAGATCTGTTCAGGGAAATCGTCAGCGCCGGGTTTGCGCAGAAACGCAAGACGATTCTGAATAATCTGAAAAATGCGCCGTCGGGGCTAAAGGATAAAATTGTTGATGCCGGAAAATTATTAATAAAATGTCAAATTGAACCGAATCGGCGCGCAGAAACATTGACCCTGCCCGAATGGAAAAGAATTCTGGTTGAATTGACCTGAGAAAATTGATGTCACAAAACGCATCTTTTCGGTGTTTCTCAATTGAACTGCAAAGTCCGCCGGAGAAGTCAATGAAAAACACTCAATTTTACTGTTACGCCGTACTCGCACTATGTTTTATCCCAAATTGTTTTGCCCAAACCGATCAAACGGTTCCGCGATTTGAAAAATCCGATTGTGCCGTTCAACTGCCGAATGGCGAAAAAGCTGATTGCGGTTATCTGGTTGTTCGTGAAAATCGCAACAAGAACAATCAAAAAACCATTCGCTTGCCGATAATAATTCTCAAAAGCGATAGTCCAAACCCGCAACCTGACGCGATATTACGGACGTTTGGCGGTCCTGGCGGTTCGTCTTTAAGAATGGTCAGAAGCAGACCAACTTCACCGTGGCTGAAAAACCGTGATTTGATTATCTTTGAACAACGCGGCACCAAATTCGCTCAACCCGGACTGGAATGTCCTGAAGTTAATGAAGCAAATATCAACAGCGCAAAAAGACAGGATGACGCGAAAACCTCGAAGACAAACGAAATTCAAGCCGCCAAGGTTTGTTTTGAGAGGTTGACCGGATCGGGAATTGATTTGTCGGCTTACAACAGCGCGGAAAGCGCGGCTGATATTGAAGATCTACGGCGCGTTTTGAAACTCGACAAAATCAATCTTTGGGGAATTTCCTACAGTTCGCGCTTGATGCTTAACGTGATGCGCGATTATCCGAAAGGTATCAGAAGCGTTGTTTTGGAATCAACTCTGCCGCCCGAAATCAATTACGACGAAGTCGGCGTTGACGGCATTGTTTACGCTTTGAGTCAGCTTTTCAACAGTTGTAAATTAGACTCGGAATGCGCGAAAGCTTATCCAAATGTAGAAAATGAGTTTTACGAGGTGGTCGCAAAACTGAACAAAGAACCGCTTTTGGTAAATGTAAAAGTTGATGAAACCGGCGAAACGATTAGAATCAGATTAACCGGC
>JANLTD010000692.1:0-7079 GCA_031362765.1 Acidobacteriota bacterium
CCAAAACTCTGTGCGATGCCGGATTTTCGTCATCAACTGTTGCAAATATTTCGGGCAAACCCAAATCTTCAAACCCGTATTCAATTAGTCGCCGCGCAATTTCCGTCCCGAAGCCTTTTCCCCAATGTTCTTCGCGCAACATATAGCTAATTTCCCAATCCTCCTTTTTCGTTGGACGTGGACGAATTGCACAATGCCCGATGTAATGTGTATTTTCTTTCGCAAAAATCGCCCAAATTGTATTTATGCCATGAGGATAAAACTTTTCGATCAGTTTCCTCCATAGATTTTCGGCTTCCTCCTGACTCAAAACTCCGGTACCGACATACTTCATTATTTGATCATTTGTTACTAAACCCACAAAATTTTCAATTTCATCATTTTTATAATTTTTGAAAAGTAATCTACCTGATTCAATCTCGTTCATAAAACATAAAAAGCCGATGTTGTAAAAACATCGGCTAAAATATCAAATTATTCAATTTTTATTGCGTGATTGTAAATTTACTTGATTTTTCAAGTAATTGTCCGCTGACTCGATCTTTGATTTTGATCTTTAGTTCGTAATCACCCAATGGCATCGCCGTGGTCGGAAGCAATCTGGCAAGTGTTAAACGCTGTCCCGAATCGCTTAAACCTTCCCAGTTTTCGGGTTGATTTAATATTTCTTTACCATCTTTGGTCAATACATAATCGACGTCAACCGCCGGTCGCAGCGTTGTTTGGTCAATTCCGGCATTGTACACCTGCATGTATATTCCAACTTCCTGCCCTTTTTTATAGGTCGCAGCAAGATTCGGAATTACTTTTGCGCTACCGATCACAAACATCCCGCCGATGTCGCGTTCATTTGTGGTGCGAAGTTTCGACGCAAGAATCAATGTTGAGGTGTCAAGTTTCTTTTCGTCGTATTTCGGCACAGTAAATCCGATACTTTGGATTCCTTTATTGCCGGTGACGACATCTCTGACCACGACATCAACTTTATAGGTTCCCGGTCCTAACGCAATTGCTTTTTGATAGACGGATTTTTTGTCCTTTTGCTCAGTAAGCTCCTCGGCTGTCGAGTTTGTTATTACCGAATCTTCAAAAATACCCGACCGTTTTCCTGAAACCGCCATTATACGGCCGAAGATATTCATTCTTGCCGTTTGCAATCCGCCTTCATCCTTAAACGCAAGTTCCTTGTTATCGGCTTGGATCGTGAAAGCGGTAATCACGCGGTCGTCAGATTGTCTGAAAAATGCGACATTTAATTGGAATGTAAGCGGATTATTGTCAATGACGCCAGTATCGCCACCTGCTAATTGCTGCAAATCACCATATTTCACCTGCGGCGGACGTGATAACGCCGTCTGAATTTCGAGCCTTCGGAAAGGTGAGTCTTGTTCGCGCTGATAATTTGCGCCGCCCTGATTTTGTCCCGTAATTCGATCTGCCTTTGTGCTTAAACCTAATTGTTCAGCTGTCGTCAAGCCGGCACCCGGTACGGTTCTAAGAGCATCTTTTTCGTTTGCGTCACGTGCCAAACGATATTCTCCGGTTCCGGTCGGATCAACAAATTCGATTTCCAGTCCGTCGCCAACATTATCGAGATGCCGATAAAACCACGTTTCAAAAGGATATGTTGTGGTTGAACCGCCGCCTTCGTAACTCGGACGATCGTAAGCGCCGCCCGAAGGATGTGATTCAACCGAATCGGGTTTGCCCCAGGTTATGTAAATTCTTCCCCGATCGGTCATCCAACCTGGAATTCCCGACGCAAAATGTTCGTTGGCGTATGCAATGCGTTCGTAATATTCTTCACGAAATTCGTTTTCTTCGGTATCCGGATTCGGATCGCGACGCCGCCAGAAACCTTCGATAAAGTTTTCACGTTCTTCGTCGGTTTTTAACTGATTAAATGCTTTTTTTTCTTCGTTTGTGATGATGTAAAAAACATCCTTTTTCACCCAATCCTTGTAAACCTGTTTGACTTCAGTTTTTACATTTCTCGGTTTATCCTCGGGCGTTTGGTTCGGCGGTGTGCTTTCAGGCTTTTGGGCAAACCCTATTGAAACGCTTGTCACCAGCATTGTTGATAACAAAACCAAATTTCGAACAAGTTTTTTCTTTGACATAACGGTACAACTCCTCTTGTTTGACGCAGTAAATAATACTTTAGCACGAATTCAACTATTTTTGCTTTTAAGATTTTAGACAGTATTCTCCAATAATTCAAGATGCCATTACAGCGTGAAATGGTTGCTTTCACCTAAATTTCCGGCTCTTTTTGTCTTTTTTTGCCAAAAAACCACGCGATCAATATTGAAAATAGATATAGGACTGTCATCGGCAAGGCAAACAGCATCATATTTGGTATATCGCCCGTCGGCGAAATAACGGCTGCCAGAATTAAAATGATAATAATTGCGAACTTCCAGACTTTCAATAAAAAACCGGCCGAAACAATTCCGATTCTTGCCAAAACATACGTTATTGCAGGCATCTGAAAGATCAACCCCATCGCCAGCATTATCAACGTAATAAAATCAAAATAATCTGTCGCTTTGAGCATCACTGTGAAATCTTGGCCCAAACCGATCAAATATCTGACCGCCGGCGGAAACAATATATAATAAGCAAACGCCGCACCGACTACAAACGAAATCGTTGAAAGACCAATGAATGGAGTTACATAGCGTCGTTCGTGCTTATACAAAGCGGGCGAAATAAAACCCCAAATTTGCCATAAAAGAAACGGAACCGATAACGCAATGGCTGCATAAAGCGAGACTGTTACATAAAGCGTGAACGGTTCGACTGCGGTTGTCACAATTAATTGTTCATCTGAATTTGCCGTGGTCGTGGCGCCGTTCACCAAATCCGCGACCTTGACACCTTGCGGAACTACAAAATCACCAACCACAAGCTCTTCGTCCGTCAAAACACAAAGTTTTTCTTCCGCGCATTTGTCAACTTTTGCCCGAACCGAAGTTCCAACCGGAATTACGACTGCACCGAGATTTGTTTTTTCAACAAACACGAACCTGATTGATCGCCCGATATCACCTTCTTTCAAAGTAGCAAAAGTTTCCGCGCTTTCGATTCGCTTTTGTTTTGCCAGTGCCAGTTCTCTTTGCACCGGAACAGCCAGAAAATTATAAATTTTATCTGAAAAATTCCAACAGAACATAAATGCTAAACCAATAAACAGCACTATTCGCACCAGACGGCGGCGTAATTCGTCCAAATGTTCTAAGAATGACATTTGCGATTCCAGCGGCGTTTCTTCACTATTTCTGTTGAATTCCATTTCTGATTTAGTATTGTGGGTGTTTTATAACCAATCTTGCTTTGCGCTCGAAACCTTAACAGCTTCCTTTTCCGGGTTGTTTTCCGATTCTTGTGGCTTAAAATTTTTCTCGAATTCTTCCTGATTGATTTCCCTTATTTCGGGCACTGCCAACTGTTTGTCTTTCGTTTCTTCATTTTTTGCTATCGAATTATCTATCTGTGAAATTGTCTTAACTTGACCTTCATCTTTGAACTCGTCAAAATCGACCTCTTTCTGCCAGGTGTCCTTAAATTCACCTGATACCTTGCGAAATTCAGCCATTGCTTTACCAATCGTCCGCGCTAATTGCGGCAATTTTCGCGGACCGAAGACAATCAGCGCGATCATGCCAATGAAAAAGAGTTCCTGCCATCCGAGCGATTCACCAATTAACAAAAACAACTTTTTTTACCTCTCATAATTTTGTGCGAATTATCATTTTTCTGCATTTTGCTCTTCAAATGTTGATAGCACTCAACTTACTTTAATAAGTTTTTCTTTGAAGGCTTCGACTCTGCCAATTATGGTTGCTGATTCCAGTTCATTTATCAGGCGTTCCGCTTTTCGTTCTTCTAAACTTATCAACAAACCTCCCGCAGTTTGCGGATCAAAGAGTGCGCTCTGCATTTCACGTGAAACGCTTTCTTCGATTCTAACAGTTTCGCCCACATAAATTCGATTATTTCGATCACCCCGGGTTAACATCTTAAGTTGAATTAATTCTATAACTTCCGGCAAAAGCGGAACTTTCCCGGAGTCAATTTTGAAATTCACGTGACTAGCTTTAGCCATATCAAAAGCGTGACCTAAAATAACGAAACAAGTTATATCGGTGAAAGCATTCGCGACAATTTTCTGCATTAATTGAGACGCTTCGCGAGCCGAGCTTGTCATTGTTTTTAAGGCGGCATTTTTTGCTTTTTCGCTCGCTTTGTCAAATTTAATTCCCGTGTTGATGATTCCGGTTCCGATGGGTTTTGTTAATACCAATACGTCTCCGGCTTTTGCCTCTGAATTTTTAATAACTTTGTTTGGGTCAATGATTCCCGTTACGGCATAACCGAATTTCATTTCCTGGTCATCAACTGAATGTCCGCCTAAAATCACGACATTTTCTGCGTTCATTGCTTTTTGTCCGCCGAGCAAAATCTGTCCTAAAACTTCCCAATCACCTTTTTGCGGATAACACACGATCGAAAGTGCGGAAATCGGCGTTCCGCCCATCGCGTAGACGTCGTTCAAGGCATTTATGGCGGCTATCTGTCCATAAATTTCCGGTTCATCGGCGACGGGTGTAAAAAAATCAACAGTCTGCACCAACGCCATCTTGTTATTGAGGCGAAAAACTCCCGCATCATCAGATGTATCAAATCCGACAATCAAATTTTCACTGTTTTGTTTCGGAAGTTTGCTCAAAACTTGAGCAAGATCGCTTGGTGCGAGTTTAGCCACTCAACCCGCGCACGACACCATTTCCGTCAATCGTTTTTTTTCCATAAAAATAGTCCAATGTATATTGTCGTTAGTCCAAAGTTAGTTTGCAACTTTGAACCGTGAACATATTTTGGACTTAAACTAACCTTTTAAAATTGCATTGTAAATTCTATCTAAATCGATCTCGCCGTAATACTCGATTTCAATTTTCCCGCCCGTTCCCTTTCCGTCCGGAATTATATGTACATTCGTACCCAAAAATCTTCTTAATTTTGTTTCAGCGGATTTTAGATTTGGGTCCACAACCGGCTTAACGTGTTTATTGTCAGCAATTGTCCGTTCTCCACGAGTTAGTCTTTTAACTGTTTTTTCCGCCTCTCTGACCGAAAGCGACATTTCTATGATTGTTTTTGCAACTCGTTTTTGCGATTCAACATCATCAATCATTAAAAGGGCTCTTCCGTGACCGGCCGATATTTTTTCCTCTTCAATTAATTTTTGAATTTCTTCGGGCAGTTTTAACAATCGTAGGGATGTTGTTATGACGGTCCGATTTTTGCCGACCCTTTCAGCGACCATCTCTTGGGTCAGACCAACCGTAATTATGAGATTTTTATACGCTTTGGCTTCTTCAACCGGGTTGAGTTCGTGTCTTTGAATATTTTCGACAAGTGCCAATTCAAGTAGCTTATCATCCGCGACATCTTTAACAACTGCTTGTATCTTCTGTAGTCCCGCACGTTGGGCGGCACGCCATCGTCGTTCGCCCGCGACTATTTCATACCGATGGCCTTTTCGCCGGACAACGATCGGTTGTACGATTCCATTCGCGCGAATCGATTGTGTTAACTCATTAAGATTTTCTTCTGCAAATCTCGTTCGAGGCTGTTCTGAATTTGGTTCAATCAAATCCAAGTCAAGTTCCAATAACTCTTCGATATTCGGTTTTCCGGTTTCTTCGCCCAACAGCGCACTCAATCCTCGTCCCAATACTTGTCTAGCCATGACTCAATATCTCCTTCGCCAATTGAATATAACTTTCCGCGCCGCGTGAACGAATATCATACAAGATTATCGGTTTGCCGTAACTTGGAGCTTCAGCCAATCTGATGTTCCTTGGAATAACTGTCCTTAATACCTGTGCGCCGTAAAAATCCCTTAAATCTTTTGCGACGGCGGCTGATAGATTTGTTCTTTCGTCATACATAGTTAGTAGTAATCCCTCGATCGTCAAATGCGGGTTTAAGCCGCGTCTGAGCCTTGCTAACGTATCAAACAATTCGGTAACGCCTTCGAGTGCAAAATACTCACATTGTATCGGTACGAGCAAAGAATCCGCCGCGGTCAGTCCATTTACAGTTAAAAGTCCCAACGATGGTGGGCAATCTACGATCACATAGTCGTAATTTTCTTTAATTTTTGTCAATAGACCCTTTAACTTATATTCTCTCCCTGCGGTATCAACCAATTCCACCTCTGCCCCGGCTAAATGTTTGTCTGCCGGCAATACGCTTAACAATGGCAATTCTGTTGGCAATACCACGTTTTCAATTGGTTCATCCAACATAAGTGCGTTGTAGAGCGTTTTCCTCGACAAATGGCGAGGTATTCCTGAACCTGACGAGGCGTTTCCCTGCGGGTCAGCATCTACGAGCAATACTTTTTTTTCCTCGACGGCCAGTCCGGCTGCTAGGTTTATCGCAGTCGTTGTCTTTCCGACACCGCCTTTTTGATTGGCTATCGCTATTATTTTTCCCATTTTCACTCTTTGATGAAGAATTTATATTGAAAATAGCATATCTACGGGTTATTTACTAATTAAGATCTAATGTGGCACGTTTTACATTTTACCTAAAACGCAAAATGTAAAACGTGCCACATTAGAACTAAGAACTCCCGTTTCAAGGTCGTTGCTGTATCTTTTTCGATGTCAAATGGATGAGAACCGTTGAAATTGCGGTCGGAGTTAGGCCACTTATCTTACGAACCTGGTTAAATGTTTGCGGTTTAGCTCTTTCAAGCCGTTCGACCATTTCATTTGAAAGCCCGCTAATTAGATTAAATTGAAAGTTTTCGGGAACTTTTAAGTTATCATAATGATTTACACGCTCCGAAGCATTGCGTTGTGATGAAATGTAACCCTGATAAAGTGAGTCAGCGAGAGATGTTTCAAGTTCGACAATATTAACCTGTGCCCGAAAATCATCAGGCAAAAGCCGATGGATAAACCCGGAATTAACACCTTGACGCATTGCAAGTTGTGAAAGAGTGATCGAATCCCCCAAATCACAATCTAAAACTTGTGAAATACCGGCATATTCAGTTGATG
>JANLTD010000738.1:0-4575 GCA_031362765.1 Acidobacteriota bacterium
GTTTCTTCTTTTCGCGAACTGAAAGAGCTAAACCAATATTCTAAAGAAATTCGCTGCCGAAAGAATTTATACGTCCACGTTCCCGACCGATATTTTCCTTCGGTATGCTCCTCGATTACAAATTCCCTGAATGTGATTTTCGATTCCTGACCAAGACGATTCAAGCATTCGACAACTATTCGAATTATTTCTTCCTGCGTTGTCATAAATCCCAGTGTCCAGTTGCCCGTGATGTTTTTCCTGAAAAATAGTTGGTGGAGGCGGCGGGAATCGAACCCGCATCCAAGAGTTGCGACCAGAGGACTCTACACGTTTAGTCAATTTGCTTAAATTTCGCCCGATGAGAAGTAAGCAAACTGACAAAACCTTCTCACAGGCTAACCCGGCTAACGATTCGCCCGCGTTCGCAGGTGGAGAACGCTCGGCTAGCTTGAACTAAGTTATGCCTCGTTCGGTCGCATCAAGCAGACTTCCGGCGAGACACTTGTGGCTAGGTTTAACTAGGCAGCAAGGGCTAATTCTTGATTAGCATTTGTGTTTTGCTTGGTGTTTTAACGAGCTAACAAGCAAGCCCGACGTGCATCCAAAGATCTATACAAGCCCCTGTCGAAGCCTGTCGCCCCCAAAGCGAGATTTAAGTATAAACACTTTTCTTCAAAAAGAGAAAGTGCGGATCTGTGATGAAATCCGCATTCGTAATGTTGCCGGAAACATTCGCGCTATCGATATGTGATATTGAGCCATCCGCTCAATTTGCCGGTTGCGCCGGTCGGATTGTAATTCGGGAGATTAGCGTATTGAACCTCGACCAAACCATACCACGGATCGAGAAAAACGATTGTACCGTCCGGATAGATCTTGCGGCAAACAACGAAATGACCGCCCGAAGTCCACGCGATATGGCAAATCATCGGCGTTCTTTCTTTAACATAAAATGAAAAATAATCCCAAAGCTTATTCGGCGGTGAATAGGTGCAGGCGTATGTTTTGACGCCTTCCGCATTCAAAACGTAGGAAAGATTATCGGCCATTGTTCCACCGGTTTCAGTCCATTTGCCTTCGTATTTTTGTGAAAGATCACGTGCTCTTCCCTCAGGGTTGACCATACATTGAAGCTTATATTGGCTTTCGGTCATTGCCACCGAAGCCGGTCCGCACGACATTTTCTTTTCCTGAAATATTATGTAATGCGAATTTCCTTTGCTGTCCGATGCTATTTTTGCTGTTCCTTTATCTTCGTCCCAACTCATTTTTTATTCTCCTTTTTTTTCAAATTTCTAATTTGACGCAGGTAACGGCAGAAATTTGCCTGATATTTCAGATAAATTTCGTTAAATGCGGCCCCCAGCGATAGATTTTGCTTGCTGAACCTGCGTCTGCAATTCGAGGTAATCAACCAATTTAAGAAAATCCATTCGCGGATATGAATATCGTCCGACCGTCTTAAAGGCAAGCGACGGTTTGGCGCCGTCAAAAAGATGAAACCCCCAATAAAGAAGCTGTTTTGAAAAGCGAATCGCGCAATCTTGAGGGTTGATATAATGAAGCCGGGCATCGGTTTCGCGCATTTGTTTGAACTGCGTTTGCAAAGCCTGATTTAAGAGATTGTTGCGATTCGGTTCGTCAGTTTGCAGGGAATTTATCAGCACGAAAAGCTCTGCTTTTTGGTTTTCGCGGCGGATCGAAGCAAGTGTTCGCTTGATAACATCAGCGTTTTTATTGATGCCGAGCGGGTTTAAGGTGGTCGGAATAAGGCAATAATCGAATTTTTGAATATAATCTTTCGGATTTGCTTCAAATTCGGGATTGCAATCGCAAATAACGATTTTCGTATCTTTGTAATCGCCTTCGTTCCATTCGTCTTTGGTCAAGACCGAAATTACCGAGCCGAGGCTTCCTTTCGTTGAAGGCAGATAAACGCCCTCGCCCAGAATCTTGCGCAAGTTTTGCTGGTGATCGAGGTCAATTAAACCGACATCGTAGCCGTTCAAGGCAAAGGCGCCCGCCAGGTGAGCCGAGATCGTTGTTTTGCCAACGCCTCCTTTACAGGTAAATACGCCGATGTATGTCGTTCTTTCGCGTTCGTCGGTCACATCAATTTTTTCACAATTGAAAATCAATTGATGGTCGCGCAAAATTGCCAACTTCAGATTCGTTACCTTTTCTTCGCGCAAATAAGCGTAAACCGACGGCGTAAAACCGCTCGTCGAGATAAATAATCCTTCAGTCAGGTTTTTTGTGTTTGGGTGTGCGAGAAAATCAAGAAACTTTTCGATTTGTCCGAGATGAACCTTGGCGCGTTGATTGCGGATCTGAACAGCGGCCTTGGCGCCCGGTTTGAGAATTTCAATATCAAATTCCCGAACATCTTTCGGCGCAACCTGCGCCGACCAGCCTTCACGACGCAACAAAAACAATGCCATCCGCTCCGTTTCCGTGGCGCGTTCCAACACAACTTCTCTTTTGCGGTCTGAATCCGTGAGAACATCCAGTAATTCAGCCCAGCGCATTCTATTTTGAGGCATATTTTAAGGGATGAGGGATGAGGGATGAGGGATGAAGGATGAATTTGGACGAAATCATTCATCCCTCATCCCTCATCCCTCATCCCTCAATTAAACGCTTGCAGAACTTCGTCGGCGTGTTCGTCAACCTTTACTTTTTTGAAGATCTTCGCAATTTTGCCGTCTTCATCAATCAAAAACGTCGTCCGGTTAATTCCCATATACTTTTTGCCGTAATTCATTTTTTCGCTGTAAACGCCGTAAGCATTAACGAGCTCTTTTTCCGTATCGGCAAGCAGATCAAACGGTAAACTGTATTTTGAAATAAACTTTTGGTGCGATTTTTCGCTGTCGGTCGAAACACCGAAAATTTTGATTCCTTTTTCCTCAAAAATATCAAACGAATCGCGCAAACTGCACGCTTCCTTTGTGCAGCCGGGCGTATCGTCTTTCGGGTAAAAATACAAAACAGCCCGTGTCCCGCGCAGATCCGCGAGTCTTACATCTTCGCCGTTTTGATTTTTTGTCGTAAAATCGGGGGCATCGTCGCCTTCTTTAAGCATAATTCTCCAAATTCGTGTAAAATGACTTTTTAATTCAAGGTTTAAGATTCAAGATCATGTTTTATTTTGAACCTTAAATCTTGAAACTGTTTAATTGTAGCAAATGAAAACGCTTTCGGAAAAACAGGCTTTGATCAAACTGCGCGACCTCAAAAATGGTTTCCGCGCGCTTATCAAACAAAACTTTGAACATCGCGCCAAAGATTGCTTATCTTGCGAAACAAAAGGGGCGTGCTGCACGGACGCGCATTTTGTCAATGTTCACATCACACGCCTCGAAGCCGTTTTGATTGCCGGCGAACTGGCGCAGCTGGCGCCCGAAAAGCAAAAGGAAGTTTACCGGCAAATCGCCTCGGCAATCGAAAAATATGATTTAAGTTCCGAAGGCGACACCTTTTCAAGAACCTTCGCCTGTCCGCTTTTTGAACAAAATATCGGTTGTTTGATTCACGAAGTTAAACCTGTTCCGTGCATCGGGCATGCCTGCTACGAACGGAAAGAAGATTTGCCGCCCGATGGCCTGCAAACCAAAGCCGAAGCAGATATCGAACGATTGAACGAACAGACTTACAAACAATTTTCGCGTTGGCTGCCGCTTCCGGTTTACTTGGGTCTATTGAATCAAGATTAGACAATTGGCACCGGTTTTTTCTTAAGATCCGACAGTCGCACCAAAAATTATTCGCACCAAACCGTTTGTCCTAAAGCTTTTTTAAGTTACCGCCCAAGATCGCCATCGGTATCAGTAATGCAAGAAATGGAATGTGATACCAGAGCGGTATATAATTCCAATAGATCGATTGAATAAAAATCCCAAACAGCAACAACAAAATGCCGAGACCGAGCGTCGATTTTGAATTTTCTTTGGCGATCAAGGCCGTCGCAAATCCGGCAAAAATCGAGAAAATCACGCTTCTGATCAACGACATGATCAAAATGGCCGACTCAACCGTGTAGGGCAGTTTGTTATCAACCGCGTTTTGCAAATCAACCAAACTTTTGCCGTACCAATTCGGCGAAATGACTGAAATGATCGCGTCGGTTCCGACCCACAGCACCGACCAAACAATAAATCCGACGATTGCGCCCAAAATTATTCTAAACATAAATGTTCCTCCTAAGATTTAATCGCGAAAAGGCCCAAAAATTTCTCGAATTTGCCTGGTCCTTTTTGCTATGCCCTTTGTGTTTGGGAGAATTTTCCTACGATCCTAACGTTGAGAATGCGCGGCGAAGTGAAACACTTACTTGTCTCGCCATCGCATCGTCGCAAACCCTCGGCCGATCACGTTTCACATTTTACTTATTCCGAAAATGTCGGACCTTAACCTGAAATTGCTCTAATTTCGCCGTGTGTTTTTCCCGATCGCGAAGATCTTTATCAGAACGAGTCCTGCCAAAAAACCGCCAATGTGCGCGGCGTATGCGACGCCACCCGTTCCGGCCGGCGTCATAAAACCTAACAGAAGCTGGTAGCCGATCCAGATACCGAGCGCGACGTAAGCCGG
>JANLTD010000794.1:0-4620 GCA_031362765.1 Acidobacteriota bacterium
ATCGAGCAGTAAAAATCGGTGTAATCGCGGATTTCAAAGGGAGCAACAAACTGACATGCTGAAATTCGATGTAGAAAGTAGTTTCCTACCAGATTTTGGGAAGAATCTGAAGCTTCAATACTCAAATCTTTGATTATCTGATTTCTGACACGATGGCTCGTGGCAAGTTCGAGATTAATTTTTTCAAAACCTTCCGACAAAAACGAATTATAATAGGCCTCAAAATCAAGCAGAAAATCTCCGATCGCGATGCCGATCTTTAGTTCGTTTCCGTAAATATATTTGCAAACAGGCAAATTTTGAAGCGGAAAATCCGTGTCGGGCGCATTGGCGGATTCGATCCAGCTTTTTAGGTTTGAGTCGTGTGTTTCGTTGATCTCGTAAGTCATAAGTTTTTATAAAACAAAGGGACGCCGATGAACGCGGATTCAGCGGATTTTCGCGGATAAATCTAAAAAATAAATCAGCGTAAATCCGCTGAATCCGTGTTTGTCCGTGTTCTATTACCGTCTCACAAAAGTCCGATTTCCTGCAAATCGTGAATCGGTTCGTCAAATGAGCAAGAGCCGAATGAAATGACGCTTTTCTGGCGGATGAAACCGAGTTGCCAGGTCGTTAGAAAATAATCGCCGTGCCACGCGACGCCGTTCTCCGTAAATTCAAAACTTTCTTCAAATTCGTCTTCGAGAATCTCTTCCAGTATGATCGGTTTAAATCCGGCGCGGGCAAACCCGGTCGCTAAAAACAGATTCAGAAAACCGTTCATCGTTCCGCGCGGTGCGTTCGCTTCATACGTCAGCGGCCGGAAACAGCGCAGCGGATGATGCAGTCCGGCGGTTGCCTTGAACGGCACATTTGCCGCCAGACACGTGCGGATAAAGCGAATAATTGTTCGCGTCGAAGGAAATTCGTCGGCCGTAATGCCGCCGGTGCGAAGCTTGGCGCGTTGCCCTTGAAGCGCTATCGCAGTGATCAGATCCGCGAGGCGTTCATCGGTCGGGACCTCAAAATAAGCCGTCAGAAGACTTGGCAGAGCCTTGACCGTGTTTTCGATCTTTGATTCGGTATTGGCGCGAACTTCCAATGTATCGCAAATTACGCCCGGCGCATTTTTCGCGTTAAAATCTTCGATCTGCCGGATCGTTTCGTAAATATCTTCGCCCGCGAGCACGCTCAAACGCCACGCATCGCGGCCGCCGCGTGAAATGAAATCCCCGGCGCTTTCGAAAAATTCGTCAAGCCGCGCCGCCGGCACAACAAAGCGTCCGAGCATCCAGTTGTAATTACTGTTACGGTAAGTTGCGTAATTGATCACGGCTTCGGGCATCGAAATCTGCGAAGGTGGGAAAAGTCCGGCGTAATCAATAATTTCGGCAAGCAATGTGCGAACCGATTCTTTCGGGGTTTCAGTCATTTGGTCTGTAATCTTAAGATAATTCGTAAAGCTCGTATTATATCTTAAAATTCTTTTTGAGTTTTTGCCAAACCTCAAAATATTCGTGCTGCAGCTCAGAGGTTTCCATCGCAAAGCGCGTCGGGCGAATGATGTAGCGCGATTCGAGCATAAATGCCATCGTGCCCGAAAGTTTCTGCGGCTGCAGATCCGAATTTGAGGCTTTTTCAAACGCGTCCAGATCAGGTCCGTGCGCCGACATACAATTATGCAGCGAGCCGCCGCCCGCGACAAAACCTTCTTCTTTGGCGTCGTATTGCCCGTAGCACAAACCCATATATTCCGACATAAAATTGCGGTGATACCACGGCGGACGAAACGTATTTTCGGCGACCAGCCAACGATCCGGGAAGATCACGAAATCGCAATTGGCGACGCCCGTTTCGCCTGACGGTGAAGTCAAGACCGTAAAAATTGACGGATCGGGATGATCATAAGAAATGCTTCCGATCGTATTGAACCGCCGCAGATCGTATTTATAAGGCGCGTAATTGCCGTGCCAGCCGACGACATCGAGCGGCGAACTGCTAATTTCACAGCTCCAAAGATTTCCGCCGAATTTTGCCGTCAGTTCAAATTCACCTTCCTTGTCTTCGAACCACGCAACGGGCGTTTCAAAATCCCGCGCGTTCGCCAAACCGTTCGCGCCGATCGGGCCGAGATCTGGAAGTCGAAACTGCGCGCCGTAGTTTTCGCAAATGTACCCGCGTGCTTCGCCGTCAGGCAATTCGACGCGGAATTTCAAACCTCTTGGAAGGACGGCGATCTCGCCCGCACCGATTTCGATAATTCCTAATTCCGTCAAAAAACGAACGCGGTTTTTTTCACCGATGACGAGCATTTCGCCGTCGGCGTTGTAGAAAAACCGTTCGGTCATCTGCTTATTGCAGGCGAAAATATGAATCGCAATTCCGGCTTGCGCGAAAAGATCGCCGTTACCTGCAATGGTCGTGATGCCTTGGATGAAATCGGTTTCTGTATCGGGCATCGGCAAAGGATTCCAGCGCAGTTGGTTCGGCGTCACCGTTAATTCCGCGAAACTGCTTTGCCAACCGCCGTTATCGTTCTGCACAAAAGGTTTATGCAAAACCGACGGACGAATGCGATACGTCCAAGTCCGTTTGTTAACGGAGCGCGGAACGGTAAAAGCCGTTCCCGAAAACTGTTCGGCATAAAGCCCGAGCGGTGCTTTCTGCGGCGAATTTTGTCCAATCGGCAACGCGCCCGCAACTGCTTCGGTCGCAAATTCATTGCCGAATCCGCTTTGATATTTGAATTGTTCTTTGCTGGTCGTCGGTGTCATAAAAAAATTGTTATTAGTCATTTGTCAGTAGAAAATACAAACATTCCGTATTCCGACTTCTGACTATTTGTAAATTAAAGACTTTCTCTGCGCCGTTCCTCATCTTCAATCGAAACGAACAGCGCTTTTGTATTTGAATTTGCCAAAGTTGTTTTGATTCGTTTCTTTACATTCTCCTACCGTCAGTTTTCCGTTTTCTTTTCGATTTGTCGTAAATAAACCAAAATTTTATCGGCAAGTTGAAAAGAATCTTGCGTTAATTGTTCGATTTTTGTAACTTCTGAAAAATAATCGGCGTTCACTCGAAAATTATGCAACTCGCTTCAAAGTCTGCCAATCGCCTTTACCGTATGTCCCGATTTTCGTTTGAATTCATTCCAAATTTGCGTATGCGAACCTTCATAAATGCGAAGCAAAAATCCTTCGCTTTCGAGATAATTTCTTGCCCGCCAATAAGTTGCATAATAAGTGCGGCCAATTGCGGTGCGTTTCGCGGCTTCGTCTTCACGTTGCCGAAGCTCTTCGGCTAAAGTCTTAAAATCATTCCAATCAAACATATTGCAAGGCGATATTTAATTTACAATCGGCGCGGTCAAGATTCCCCAACCACCAATTCTGGTCAAACTTGTCCATTATTTGACGTGCTTTTTGAGCGGATAATTCGGTCAAAACTGACACCCAAAGCTCCTTTGAATCGGGAAAGTCAGGCTCGGATAAAATTTCCAACTGCAACCTTTGATTATTGCCAAAATGGACAAAAATCTCACTCGGAATTTCTTCCAGAAGTTCCAATAAAAAGAGATTTTCGCCGATAAATTCGGCAACTTGTGCGGGATTTTTGATCTCGTAATCCCGCGCCAAAATCTCGGCGTGCGTGCGGGTGTGCAACGCAAACCCGTTTTGCAAAACATCCGCCACCGCCGAACTGCTGTTCACGCTTTCCAAATTTTCCATCTATCTTTAATCCTCGCTTTAATTTGTAAAGATTATGATGTTTTCATTTTTCATTCAAGATAACTTCCGCTTTGACCTTTCCGAAAACGCTTTTGTTTTTGAATCGATATTCATCGCGCGTTGGTATTATTTCGCCCAAATCCCTGATTTTTCTTGTCTTGCTTTGGCTTCGGTTTTACGATATTGACAAAGTGTGTAAGCAGGAACACTACTTTTGTATTTCGGTTTTTCGTATTTACCAAATCCATACCGTAATAAATACCAGTTCAAATCGGCGAGTCTTTCTGGAACGAAAACTATCCCGAAAAGTTTTCTGTCGGAATCTATTTTTAGGTTTCCAACAATTTCAACCTCGCGATTTAGCACTCTTTCATTCAGAAGTTTGCCGGAATCTTTTGATGAAGCCTTAACTCCTGCAAGAATTACTTTAAAATCGACAGTCAGTTCGCTGTTATCTTCATCGCTTACCGCCACCAGAATTGTATTACCATTAATTATTTTTATGACCTTGCCTTTCCGTGTTGCATAAAGCGCACTCAAGACAAAAGGGTTTCCGCAATCTTTGTCATAATCATCAAGAAAAACTGAAGATTCTTTCTTGTCTTGCGCGAAAAAACTCGCGCAAGACAAGAAAATCAGCAAAGTTATTGAAATAATTTTCATAAATTACCACGGCGTCGTTGTTCTTCCTCAATCGAAATGAACAACGCTTTAAAGTTGCCTTTGCCAAAGCCTTTGCAACCTTTTCTTTGCAAGATTTCGTAGAAAACGGTCGGACGGTCTTCGACGGGTTTCGTGAAAATCTGCAGCAGATAGCCTTCGTCGTCGCGGTCAACAAGGATGCCGAGCCGTTTCAGATCTGCAATGTCTTCGTCAATCGCGCCGACTCTTTCGGGAATTTCGTCGTATT
>JANLTD010000870.1:0-2819 GCA_031362765.1 Acidobacteriota bacterium
AATTCTTTACTTTGAAACCTACATCGTCGTTGATCCGGGCGAAGTTCCGGGACTCAAGGAAAAAGAATTGCTGACCGACGAGCGTTTTCGTGAATTAATGCGCGATTATCCGCATCAATTCGTTGCCAAAATGGGCGCCGAAGCGATCAAAGAATTGTTAGCAACCGTTGATGTCGCTGAACTTGTCAACGAACTTCGCCAAAAAATGCGCGAAGAAACATCGCAGCAGAAAAAACTGAAATATTCAAAGCGTTTGAAGGTTTCAAATTCTTTCTTGCGTTCGGGCAACAAACCCGAATGGATGATCTTGGATGTGATTCCGGTCATTCCGCCCGAACTTCGCCCGCTGG
The DNA here is from genome assembly GCA_031362765.1 of Acidobacteriota bacterium. Classification (GTDB taxonomy): domain Bacteria; phylum Acidobacteriota; class Blastocatellia; order Pyrinomonadales; family Pyrinomonadaceae; genus JAFDVJ01. Next base: position 351 of record JANLTD010000870.1, read on the forward strand.
TTCCCTTAGATGGCGGACGTTTTGCGACTTCGGATCTCAACGATCTGTATCGCCGCGTGATCAACCGCAACAATCGTCTGAAAAAACTTATCGAGCTTCGTGCGCCGGAAGTTATTGTCCGCAACGAAAAACGAATGCTACAGGAAGCCGTTGACGCGCTGTTTGATAACGGTCGTCGCGGTCGCGTTTTGCGCGGTGCAAATAATCGTCCGCTCAAATCTTTGTCGGGAACATTGAAAGGAAAACAAGGACGTTTTCGTCAGAATTTGCTCGGAAAACGTGTTGATTATTCGGGACGTTCGGTAATCGTCGTCGGCCCGGAACTCAAACTCCATCAGTGCGGTTTGCCGAAGAAAATGGCTTTGGAACTTTTCAAACCGTTTATCTATAACAAATTAGAACGTGATGCCCACGCCGCGACGATCAAACAAGCGCGTGAAATGGTCGAACGTCAAGAACCGATCGTCTGGGATATTCTCGAAGAAGTAATTCGCGAACATCCCGTGTTGTTAAATCGTGCGCCGACGCTTCACCGTTTGGGAATTCAAGCTTTTGAACCGGTTTTAGTCGAGGGTAAAGCGATCAAGATCCATCCGCTCGTCTGTACGGCTTTCAATGCTGACTTTGACGGCGACCAAATGGCGGTTCACATTCCGCTCTCGGCCGAAGCGCAGATCGAAGCGAGCGTTTTGATGCTGGCGTCAAACAATTTGCTTTCACCGGCTTCGGGACAACCGATCACCGTTCCTTCGCAGGACATCGTTTTGGGCTGCTATTACCTGACGCTTTCGCGCGACGGAATGAAGGGCGAAAACAAAGTTTTCAACTCGGTCGATGACGTTATCCTCGCGCTCGATGCAAAAGCGGTTGAAACTCAAACAAAGATCAAACTTCGTCTGCGCGGCGAATTGGTTGATCTGACACAGGAACACGCTCCGCAAGACGTGATGCGGGCAACGGCTCGTCAAGTTGACCGGATCATTGACACAACCGTCGGCCGCGTCATCTTTAACGATGGTTTGCAGCGCGAAGGTTTGCCTTTTGTCAACGGAACATTGAAGAAAAAGGGTTTGCAGTCGCTGGTTAGTTTTTGCTATCTACGGCTCGGACACGAACGAACCGTCGAACTTCTCGATGATCTGAAAACGCTCGGTTTTCTATATGCGACAAAAGCCGGGATGTCAATCGGGATTGACGATATGGTGACGCCGCCGAACAAAGGCGAGATCATCGAAGCCGCGCGCAAAGAAGTTGATAAACTTCAGCAGCAGTATGAAGATGCAACGATGACCAATATGGAACGCGAGAACAAGGTGACGAAGATCTGGTCAGATGTGACCGATCAGGTTGCCAAAGAAATGTTCAAAGCGATGGATGTTCGCGAAAAAGAACGCAACGAACTTAACCCGATCCTTGTGATGGCTGATTCAGGTGCGCGTGGTTCGGAAGCCCAGATCCGGCAGCTTGCCGGGATGCGCGGACTGATGGCAAAACCTTCGGGCGAAATCATCGAAAATCCGATCATTGCTAATTTCCGTGAAGGTCTGGACGTTTTGCAATACTTTATTTCGACACACGGTGCGCGCAAAGGTTTGGCTGATACGGCGCTCAAAACCGCGGACTCGGGTTATCTGACACGCCGTCTGGTTGACGTTGCGCAAGACGTGATCGTTGCCGAACAGGATTGCGGAACGGTTCGCGGTGTCTGGTCGGAAGCAATCATCCGGAACGGTGAAGTCGTTGAATCTCTGCGCGATCGGATCGTTGGCTGCACGGCGCTTGATGACATTTTCGATCCGGTTGACGGAACGATCATTGTCGAAGCAAATGTCGAGATCAACGAACATCTGGCAGGACAAGTCCAATTGTCCGGTTTGCAGAGAGTGCGAATTCGTTCGGCTCTGACCTGCGAAGCGCGGCGCGGAATCTGTGTCAAATGTTACGGACGCAATCTGGCGATGGGCCGAACCGTTGAGATCGGCGAAGCGGTTGGTGTGATCGCGGCGCAATCAATCGGCGAACCGGGAACACAGTTGACGATGAGAACCTTCCACGTCGGCGGCACAGCGCGGCTCGAACAAGAAACGAAACACGCTGCGGCGATGGACGGAACGGTCAAATACATTGACCTCAAAGTTATCAAAAACCGTAAGGACGAGATCATTTCGATGAAGCGTCAGTCTGAACTCGCCCTGGTTGACGAACGCGGACGCGAAGTGGCGCGGTATCAGATAGTCTATGGTGCGCAGGTGCACGTCCAAGACGGACAGATGGTCAAAGAAGATGAAATGCTCGCGACGTGGGACCCGTTCACGTTTGCGATTTTGACCGAAGTTTCGGGAACCGTGAAATATCAGGACTTGAAAGAAGGCAAAACCGTCGAAGAAGAAATTGATAAAGTTTCGGGACAAAAACGCCTGGTGGTGAAAGATTCGGATGAGAAAAATCAGCCGCGTTTGGAAATCCGCG
>JANLTD010000880.1:0-1672 GCA_031362765.1 Acidobacteriota bacterium
CGATTTTAATTTTAAGGAGAAAATGTTTTGAGTCCCGCCTTCAGGCGGTTACTGTTTCGTCAGACTTTTGCCGCCTAAAGGCGGGACTCAAAACTTGAGGAGAAATAGAATGAAAAAACTTTTAGTGATAATGGCAATCACATTATTTTGCAGTGGTTCGGCATTTGCTCAAAAGACTGACGGCACAATGGAAATGAAGGAAAAATCGCTTTACACGCGGCTTGGCGGTTATGATGCTCTGGCCGGCGTAACTGATGATTTTCTCGGCAGGCTGCTCAAAGACAAGCTATTGGCCAAGTTTTTTGTCGGCGCCAGCAACGACTCCAAGAAAAAGATCCGTCAGCATATCGTCAATTTTCTTTGTGTCGCAACCGGCGGACCTTGTGTCTATACCGGACGCGATATGAAAACCGTCCACGAAGGTTTAATGATAACCAAAGACGAATGGGACGCGAGCGTCAAACATCTGATCGCGACGCTCGATAAATTCAAAGTCCCTGAAAAGGAAAAGGGCGAGGTTTTGGCGGCGGTCGGCGGTCTCGAAAAGGACATTGTTGAGAAAAAGTAAAACTTACAATGTTAATCAAGAGTAGGAAGAAAAAAGATTTATCAATTATCAATTATCAATTAAATTCAGGGGTTAAAAAAACGGCGCAAAACCTCTGAAATAATGGATAATTGAGATTTGATAATTGATAAAGATCCGAGGCTCGGGCGTTCAAGCGGTTAATTTTTCTACTCTTCATTCACATTTAAGGTGAGATTTTTTCTTACTTCTCACCGTTTGTCAGATATACCTGCCCTGTGTCATTTGATAAGCGCCTGTCAGAAACGGATTTGTCGCTTTCTCGCGCCCGACGGTCGTTTCGCTTCCGTGCCCCGAATAAACCGTAAAATCATCGCCGAGCGTCAAGATCCTGGTATTTATCGAATCTATCAACTGTTTAAAATTTCCGCCCGGCAGATCCGTTCGGCCGATCGAGCCTTCAAACAAACAATCACCGACGAAAACCACTCTTTCAGATTCTTCCGCCATCACAATATGTCCGCGCGTATGTCCGGGACAATGCAGAATCTTGAATCGTAAGTTCCCGACCGAATAGATTTCGCCGTCCTTCCAGTTTCGCGTCAAGTTTGGCGGTTCCTCGTATTCAAAACCCAAGATCTTTAGTTGATGGCGCGGAATTCCCATAAAAAGCGGCTGTTCTGGCAAACCGTAATAAAAATCTTCATCGTCTTTGTGAAGATAGATTTCCGCATGTGGAAATCTTTTGGACAAATCGGAAGTTCCGCCGATATGGTCAAAATGTCCGTGCGTCAGGGTGATCGCCTGAAGCTGAAAATCGTTTTCGTTTAAAAACGATTCGATTTCCGGCGAGGCTTCGCCCGGATCAATGCAGATCGCCGTGCCCGTGTCTTCGCAAACGACAACGCGCGTGTTTTGCTGAAAAGGCGTTAAGACAAATTTTTCGATTATCATACGTTTACAAGTTTAGTTAAATAGATTTCCGCATCAAAGTCTGCCGTTTTTCGATCCTTCAAAATAAATAAGATCGCTTGCCGGTAAGTTTCGGCGGTCGGCAGCCCCGTAAAACACGGCGTTTCAATCTCCGACAAGCTGAGATAGCTTAGCAAAATGCTCAAAAGCATCCAAAGAAGCGTTTCTTCTTCG
>JANLTD010000887.1:0-1576 GCA_031362765.1 Acidobacteriota bacterium
CGTGTCGAAGAGCCGCGAATTGAACCGTACCCGAATCTTTTAATAAATCGCGACATGTATTCGCCGTCAAAACTGCGTGATGACATAACGACAATCCGGCGTTTGCGGTGGAAATACGTGCCGAGAAAAATACGGTTGTGCCAGAAACAAATAATCGGAAGTTTTCCGGCTTTTTCGATCGCCTCGTAGTTTTCCGCGCCTTCAACCTCAACTTTCACTGTTCTGCCCATATATTTTACGAGCAGGTAAAGCACCCCCGCGGCGAGCCGAATTGAGATTCTCTGTTTCAATGAATACGCCGATAAATCCGCCGGTTTAAAAACTTGTTGAAATTTTTCTTCCATCAGATAGCAAAAGTTTGGCGATTTGGTTTAAGATATGCAACAAACAAAGTTATTTTAACGTAATTTTTGACGAAACGGCTGTAAAAATCGGGAAATAAAATGAAAAAAATCTTGATTGTTGATGACCACGATGATTTGGCAAGCCTCTTGACGATAGAATTTACCAAGCGCGGACACTCCGTCAAAACTATCGAAAACCGCGCTGATGCCGTTCAGTTGATCAACGGTGAAGACTTTGATTTGGTGATCTCCGATTTAGACGGCGAACAACTATCTGTTCAAACCAATGAAAATGACGCGACCTGTTTGCCTTCTGCGATTGAAGACACGCGAAGTTTGATCAAGGCTTTCAAAATTTGTACCAGTCACTACGACCGCGAAAACTTCAGCGAAGAAGAGCTCAAAACCTGTATCGAAATAATTCTCGATTGCAAAGCCAAATGCGTTGATAAGAAAGAACTGATCCAGGACCTTCACGAAAAGATCGAATTTGAAATTCCGAGCGTGATCAGTTTGATGAACAATATTTTGAATTATCTGATGAAGCGCGTCGAAAAGATCGGTGTCGTTAATCCTGAAACCTCGAATCTTTTCGTCGCGCTCGACGAAGCATTTGTCAACGCCGTCAAACACGGCAACAAATTTGACACCAGCAAACTCGTCCGCATCACGGCCGACATTTCGCCCGAAGAAGCTCGATTTACGATCGAGGACGAAGGCGACGGATTTAATGTCGCCGAAATTCCCGACCCGCTCGATCCGCATAATCTCTTCAAAACATCAGGTCGCGGCGTTCTTTTTATCTATAACATTATGGACGAAGTAAAATACAACGAACGCGGCAATCGCCTGACAATGGTCAAAAAGCGCACCGATAATCACCGCGTCTAAATGTTAATTTCCTAGCTTGAGCAGCTTTGCGCCTTTGCGGCAGATTCTGTTTCAAGCAAATGCGCAAAGCAGCGTAAGACAACCAAAAATTACTTCAATTTATCCAGTTCGGCGCGAATGTCGGCATTGATCGGGCGGACTCTATAGTCTGTTTCGACCTTTGCCCAGACGATCTTTCGATCTTTATCCAAAATATAAACCGCCGGATGTGGAATTCCTTCAATTCCTTTGCCGACATACGCGGGATCGAAAAGACCGTAAGCGTCAATCGTTTTGTGCCCGGCGTCCGAAAGGATCGGAAACATCACTTCGCCTTTGCCGTCTTTGGCAATTTTCGTGAG
>JANLTD010000904.1:0-2066 GCA_031362765.1 Acidobacteriota bacterium
AACAAACTGAAGTTTGTTGGACTCTGCGCCCGCAAAACAAATATTGTGGATAATTTTTAGGAAAACTCCTGACTTTGCAAGAGCGTAGAAAAAAAACTTGGAACTTGGAACTTGGAACTTAGACCGATTGGTGCTAACCTAAAATCCCGTGGAGCAACACGGGAACAATCACCGACAATTAGTTTATGCCATCATTCCGGCGCGATTTTCTTCAACTCGTCTGGAAGGTAAATTATTATTGCCCTTAAACGGCAAACCGCTCATTTTACACACCCTCGAACAGGCAAAGAAGGCGCGAAATATTGATAAAGTGATCGTCGCGACCGATGATGAGCGGATCCTGCATTTGATAAAGGAAAGCGGCAACGAAGCGGTTTTGACTTCGATTTATCATCAGAGCGGTTCAGACCGGATCGCCGAAGTCGCCGAAGTTCTGCCGGCCGGTTCAATCATCGTTAATGTGCAGGGCGACGAACCCGTAATTTCGCCGACAACTATCGAAAGTGCGGTCGAAGCGATCTTAAAAGACGAAACGGCAGAAATCGCGACGACGTGCGAGAAAATTACGGATCACAGAGATGTTTTAAGTCCCGATGTCGTCAAGGTCGTGACCGATAAGAACGGTTTCGCGCTTTATTTTTCGCGTTCGCCGATCCCGTTTCCGCGTGAAGCGGTCAAGAAACACGGAACAATTGAAAATGCTTTGCAAAAAGAGCAGCAATTGCTCGCGCTTTTTCGCAAACACACCGGAATATATGTTTATCGGCGCGAATATCTGCTAAAGTTCACTAAATTTGAGCAGACAATTTTAGAGAAAACCGAAATGCTCGAACAACTTCGCGCGCTTGAAAATGGCGCGCGCATCAAGGTTGTCGAAGTCGCCGAAAGTTCGATCGGCGTTGACACGGCTGAAGATTTTGAGCGTGTCCGGGAGATTTTGGAAACGTAGGAACCTGAAGGCAGAAACCCGCGCGTAACCAAGGGCGCATTACCTTACGCGCGGGCTTCTGGCAGATGAAATTTATGAGCGATTGGATCGGATTACTATTTTTCGCGTTGCTGATCGTCGGCATGATCGTCGGGCTGAAGATATTAGCGAAACCTCAGAAGCGCACGGAAGAAGAATTTGAACGCAATGCAGCGGAAGGAACAACGATGCTCGGCGCGAGTATGAACGCGCTGCAGGAATTGATGAATCCGGCCGAAGCCAAGGCAAAAGAAGTGCAGACGCAATTAAAAGAAGGCCGCTACAACAAAAAGAAACGCGAAGGCAAGGCCAATGCTGATGAAGAGTCCGACGACCTTTAGGTTGTCGCAATTTGTGCGTAAGACAATTGATTTCAGGCGGCAAGTTCGACAACCTAAAGCTCGTCGGACAAAAAAGCGCGATCAACCGAGTAAAAGACGCGATCAAATACGATAAAAGCGATGACTGATTATGAAAAAACGGTAACTGATGATGAAAAACAGTAATCTGACAGGGAAAAACAATAGTCGGATTGAGAAAAACAATGATCGGATACAAAAAAACAGCTATCGGATGAAGAAAAACAATGATCGGTTATAAAAAAACAGCGGTCGGATACAAAAAAACAGCTGTCGGATGAAAAAAAAACAATGATCTGATATAGAAAAACAGGCGACTGATAAAGAAAAACAATCGCCTGACGTATAAAAACAAGTGATGTGTTTATAAAATGTCGGGCTGAATCGTTCAAAGGACATTAGCTTGAAAACCGCGAGGCGCAAGCGCGGCGGTCGGTAAACTGAAGGTACTGAGTCTGAATGGTTGTGCAAAATACGATAGAGATAGGCAAAATAGCCGAACATATTCAAAAAAGGTGGAGAAAAGATGACAAAATATATTTTCGTAACAGGCGGTGTGGTTTCCAGTCTTGGAAAAGGTTTGGCGGCAAGCTCGATCGGGCAGTTGCTCGAAGCGCGCGGGATGCGCGTTCAGATGATGAAGCTCGATCCATATATAAATGTTGATCCGGGCACGATGTCGCCCTTTCAACACGGAGAAGTTTTCGTGACGGACGACGGCGCGGAAACCGATCTCGATC
>JANLTD010000957.1:0-8809 GCA_031362765.1 Acidobacteriota bacterium
AACAAGTAATTTGTGCGCGCAAGTTTTCCCGAAATCGGCTGTAATCCTTGAAAAAGTAAAAGTTACCGCCAACCGCGAGATGATTTTATGGATGCTCGACCCGAAAAAATTTCCGCGAAGCGACGAAGATGATCTTTACACTTGTCCCGACAACACGCGCGGTCATTATTACACGGGCGTGACAAATGTTTCGCTCGTTGACATCAAACGCAAGCAGATCATCAACACGCTCGAAATCACGAGCGACGGGATCGAGAGCGGTTTCAATACTTTGGATCTGCCGTATCTGATTCGAAAAGGCTATTACGATGTTCCGCGCATTGAGAAAAACAAAGAAGGCAAGCCGGTTTTGATGAAGCTCGCCGATTACAACGCCGACGGCAAACCGTTTGAATTCGCGCTTTTTGACGCGATTGCCTGTATGGGACTCGAAACGACGCTGATCGGTTACAGCGCGAAACAGGACAAGGTGATTCAGTATCAAACCGAACTGAAAACCTCGGAAGGTACATCAAAAGAATATTGGGTTGATTATTTTTTTGGACAAAAGGTCAACAAACAAGGCGTCTGGAAATACGAAATTGACTATCGCGGACGCGCCGGCGCGCTCGAGAAATACCAGATCCGCTATGACCGTAAAAAAGAAATGTTCTACGGCACGCGGACAAGTATTTTTGATGATGAAGTCAAAGAAAAACAGCGGCCGAGCAAATGACTGGATAAAGAGCCGAATCGGTAGTTACCGATTTTATGATTGATTTATGATCTATTGAAAATTTTGATATAAAATACCAAATAGACAATGCTGAAAAAATACGGCATCAAAGATGTCTAATTGTTGCGCTATTCTTCAATGAAGGAGAAAGATATTGAACGACATCTTGAAAATGTTGAATCAATGATTGATTCAAACGGCGGAATTGCGGTTGGGAAATTAGTTCAACGGCGAGAAGTTTCAAGAGCCAAAAAGCCCGGAGGGATTAAAAAACTCGATTCTCCTTTAAATTCCTCGACTTTTATCGGAAAAGGAAAGGTTGATGAATTAGTAAAACTTTCCGAGCAAACAAACGCAAACAAAATAGTCGTCTTAAACTAAGTTATCCGGAACACAAAAAGGAAATCTTTCTGAAAAAACAGGTTGTCAAATAATTGCATGTAAAACGCTTTTGAAGGTTACATTTTAGCCGTTTCTTCCGATAACTCTGAAATCAATGTTTTGTTAAATAATTTTGAAAATGACTGACAACTTAGAAAATTTTGATAACCGCGACGGAAATGCTTTGGACGAAGACAAGCGGTTTGAGCTTTCCCTGCGTCCGACGCGGCTTCAAGAGTACATCGGGCAGAAAAAAGTGAAGGACAATTTGCGCGTCTTTATGAAAGCCGCGCTCAAACGCCGCGAGGCGCTTGACCATATTTTATTGTTCGGTCCGCCGGGTACGGGAAAAACTACGCTTGCCGCCATTACCGCCAACGAAATGGGCGCGGAACTCAAATCAACCGCCGCGCCGATCATCGAAAAAGCGGGCGATCTGGCGGCGATTCTGACCAATTTGAGCGAAGGCGACGTGCTTTTTATTGACGAAATTCACCGGCTGAATCCGGCGATCGAAGAAGTTCTCTATCCGGCGATGGAAGATTACAATCTCGATCTGATGATCGGGCAAGGCACGGCGGCGCGTTCGATAAAACTTGAATTGCCGAAATTTACGCTGATTGGCGCAACGACTCGTCCCGGACTTATTACCGCGCCGTTGCGGGGACGTTTCGGGATCGTTTTTCATCTCGATTTTTACAAGATCGAAGATTTGCAGACGATCATCGAACGCTCGGCGAATATTTTGAATGTCGAAATTGATGCGCTCGGGTCACACGAAATAGCCAAACGCGCGCGCGGAACTCCGCGCATCGCCAATCGTCTGCTTCGTCGTGTCCGCGATTACGCCGAAGTTGATTATGACGGACGCATCACCGAAGCAGTCGCCCAGGACGCGCTCAACCGAATGGAAGTTGACGTTTTCGGGCTTGATGAAGTTGACCGCAAACTGCTGCTGACGATCATCGAAAAATTTGACGGCGGTCCGGTCGGTTTGGGAACGATCTCCGCCGCGATCTACGAGGAAAAAGATTCGATCGAAGAGATCATCGAGCCTTACTTGATCCAAATCGGCTTCTTAAATCGCACCCCGCGCGGACGACTGGTAACGCGTCTCGCTTATCAGCATTTCGGTTTGGAAGAATTATCGAAACCAAGTATTACGCCGGGTTTATTTGATTAACAAAATCAAACTTCTTGTACGGATAATCGTGTTAATTTTATGGACGAAAGTTTCAGAAAACGTTTAACCGGCGAATACAGTTTCAAAAGGTTGATGACATCACTTTTACTTATTCCGCTTTTCGTTTATTTGGGGCTCTTGAGCTTCGCCTGGCTTTTCGCCGACAAACTGATTTTTCAGCCGCAGTTTTCGTCCTACCGCGATGATGAAAAAATCATTAGACTGACAACTTTCGGCGGCGAAAAGATTTCCGCTAAGTTTTATCCGAATCCGAACGCGACGCAGACAATTCTTTTCAGTCACGGCAATGCCGAAGACCTTAACACTTCGGATTCAATGATCAAGGAATTTCAGAAAAACGGCTTTGCGATCCTGGTTTATGATTATCGAGGTTACGGCACAAGCGAAGGCAATCCGACGGAAGAAAATATGTATCAAGACATTGATGCGGCTTACGAATATCTGACCGGTGAACTGAAAATTCGGCCTGAAAAGATCATTGCGCACGGACGATCGCTCGGCGGTGCGGCGGCGATTGATCTGGCGGCACGCCGAAACCTCGGCGGATTGATCGTCGAAAGCGCTTTTGTGTCGGCTTTTCGGGTTCTGACGAAATTTCCGATCACGCCTTTCGATAAATTTACAAATCTGAGTAAAATAAAAAGTATCAAATGCCCGGTTTTATTTATTCACGGACGAAATGACGCGGTAATTTCCTTCTGGCACGGTGAAAGATTGTTTGCCGAAGCCAATGAACCGAAATTTTCATATTGGATCAATGAAGCCGGGCATAATAATGTTTATCAGATCGGCGGCACGGCTTATCTCAAAAGGATTCGTGATTTTGCCGACAATCTGCCAAAATAAAACTATTGATTTCGGATTTCGGATTTCGGATTTCGGATTTGTCAGTTGCGGACGATGTCAGCCGGCGCTTTGAGCGCCATTTGAAGACAAGTCTTTTAATCCGAAATCCGAAATCGGTATAATATTATGAACAGATTATTTTTGAGCATGACGATCGTTTTGTCATTTACCGCTATCATTTTCTCGCAGAACAGATTCGAAGGCTACAACATCATTCTGGATGTTCCGGAAACGCAGCAGGGCGCGACGTGCGCGATTCGTTACGCGCCGCCGACCACCAGTATTACGGTTGCCGATTTGAATTCGGCAACACCGATGAATCTTAAATCGTGCGATGGTTCCGGAACAAAAGTAACAAAAAGTTCGGCGGCGACCTTTTCATTAAAAGCCAATTCATCTGATTTTAAATGGTGTTTTCAGGGCGAAGACACGAAATACCGCATCTCGTTCAGCGGCGATCAATATGCAAAAACCGTTATTTACGACTGGATCGCGACGCCCGACGCGAAAACTCTGGGCAATTACAACGCCAAAGATTTCGGTGCGATCGGCGACGGCAAAACAGACGACACGCTCGCGATCCAAAGCGCATTGGCGTTTATCGCGACGCGCAATGGCGGAACACTTAACTTTCCCGAAGGCGACTACACGGTCGGCGGGACGCCCGGTTTCAAAGGCATTGCGCTGCCTTCGGGCATCACAATTCAGGGCGTGAACGGCATTCACACAGGCGCGTCAACCAACAATGTCGTGCGGAAAAATCCAACGCGGATCTCGCTCAACGGAGCCAACCGCGCAATTTTCCGGATCGGCGAATGTATGGAAAAGATCGCCTTCAAAGACATCGAACTGCTTGGAAACAGCCAGCAAAACACGATTGGTGTCGAAGCCCTCGGTGCTTATACTTCGACGCAGGATATTGATTTTGATAATGTTGCGTTCAGCACATTTTACCGCGGAATCTACGCCCACGGATTGCCGCAGACCGATTTGAATTGGCAATTCGATTATATTCACATCAATCGCTGCCGTTTTATATTCAACACGGACGCGGGAATTTACACGAATATCCGCAACACCGATTGGCGCGTGGAAAACACGCTTTTTATCAATCCGCAGCGCACCACGACAAACAAAGCCGATTCGATGCACTTTGAGCGGGCCGCCGGAATCTTGATTGATAACACTGTGGGAGGCGGATTTTCCAATGCGCTCGGCGGAACATTCCTCGACATTCTCGACAGCGGCAACGTTTTGGTTTCGCATTCTTCAACGGAATCAATGACCAATTCGTTTGTGTACAACGGTGTCAACAATCCCTACGCCGGCGATTATTCCGCGCCGGTGATGTTTCTTAATTCTGCTTTCGGCGACCCAATCGTCTTTCAGGCACGGCGCACCTTTGTTTCGACCGGTAATTTTTACGGAGGAAATAGTTTTAAGGCCGATGAACGCGTACGGGTTTATTCGACCGGCGACCGCTTTTGTTACGACGGCTATACTCTCGGATGTCGCGGCGCAGCCAAAACGAATTTCGACAAAGCGACGATCGTTTTTATGACAGGACAACCCGACGACGGGCAGGTCAAAGGTCATCCGACATTTTTCGGAACCGACGTGCAGTTTGGCGCAACCGTGCAGATGCCTTCGTTCGCACAAAATTCGCTCCCGCAAGGCAAGGCAAACGGCTCGATGGTTTATTGCTCAAACTGCCGACGTTCGACAACGCCGTGTCAAGCCGGCGGAACCGGCGCGCCCGCAATGGTCGTCGGCGGTCAGTGGAGTTGCCTTTAGAAGGATGAGGGATGAGGGATGAGGGATGAAATAAAAGGCAAAAGGAAGTTCACGCTTACCTTATTGCCTTTTTACTTTTGTCTCTTTGTTTCTAACTTTAAAAGAGTTGAAGGATGAATAGGAGAGAAGTTTTTCTCTTATTCATCCCTCATCCCTCATCCCTCATCCCTCAATTACCCTCATCCCTCAATTACTCTTCGCCTTCGGAAACATCGAGCAACGAGGCACTGGTCACCAGATCGTCTTCGCCGGTGCGAATGAGCATCACGCCTTGCGCCGAACGTCCGGTTTCGCGGATCTTGTCAACGCCGATGCGAATCAGTTTCGCCTGTTGAGTGATGATCATTATTTCCGAATCTTCTTCAACCGGAAATGAAGCAACGACCTTGCCCGTTTTGGCGGTCGTCTTCATATTGATCACGCCTTTGCCGCCGCGTTTCGTCAGGCGATAGCTGCCGACAACCGTTTGTTTACCAAAACCTTGCTCCGAAACGGTCAGGATCTTTTCCGTACCTTCGGTCGAAACAGCCAGAACGGAAACAACGAAATCACCCTTGCGAAGATTTACGCCTCGCACACCACGGGCCACCCTGCCCATCGGACGGACATCGGTTTCGTTAAAACGAACTGCCATTCCGTCGTGCGTCGCAATAAAGATCTGCTGTTTACCATCCGTCCGGATGACGTTCAGCAATTCGTCGCCTCCGTCAATGTTGATGGCATTGATGCCATTGATGCGGATATTTTGATAATCGGCGAGCGCTGATTTTTTGATGACGCCTTGTTTTGTGACCATCGTCAGATAAGTTTCTTCCGAAAAATCCCGAACCGCCATCACCGCGACCAATTTTCTTTCAGATGAAAGTTGAACGAGGTTGACGACCGCTTTCCCGCGTGCGGACGGATCGGCTTCGGGAATTTCGTGGACTTTCATCTTAAAGACCTGTCCGTCATCGGTGAAGATCATCAGATAAGCGTGGGTCGAAGCAATGAACAAATGCTCGACAAAATCCTCGTTTTTCGCCTTTGCCCCGAGTCGTCCCTTGCCGCCGCGGCCTTGTTTTGAATAAATAGCGACCGGCGTTCGTTTGATATAGCCCTGATTCGTGACCGTGATCGCGACATCTTCGTCGGGAATCAGATCTTCGATCGAAAGCTCAACGCCGGCATCGACGATCTCAGTTCTTCGCGCATCGCCGAATTGGCGTTTGACTTCGTGAAGTTCGTCAATGATCACCTGTCGTAAAAGTAATTCGTTCGCCAAAATCGCTTCGAGTTCGCCGATATGTTTGAGAATTGATTCAAGTTCGTCAATGATCTTCTGACGTTCAAGCGCCGACAAACGGCGAAGCTGCAGATCGAGAATCGCTTGCGCCTGCAGATCGCTGAAGGCGATTCCGCCAACCACTTTTTCGAGTTCTTTCAAAAATCCTGCCAAAGTTTTATCAGATGCAACACCGCGCCAGTTTCTGATTTCGTGCAAGGTACTAAAATTTCCCGTCAAAAACTGTTTCGCTTCATCGACCGAACGCGAATTGCGAATCAGCGGAATGATGTAATCAAGCGCGTCGATCGCTTTGTTCAAACCTTCCAAAATATGCGCCCGCGCCTGAGCTTTGCGGAGGTCAAACTCGGTTCGGCGGCGAACAACTTCGCGGCGAAACGCGACAAAGGCTTCGAGCATCTGTTTGAGATTCAAAACCTTCGGCTGTCCGTCAATGATCGCAATATTGATGATGCCGAAACTCGACTGCATCGCGGTCAACTTGTAAAGCTTATTCAAGACGACTTGCGGAATCGCGTCGCGTTTGAGTTCAATGACGATCCGCATTCCTTCACGGTTCGATTCGTCGCGCAGTTCCGAGATGCCGTCGAGCCTTTTTTCGTGAACGAGTTCGGCGATCTTTTCAATCAACTTCGCCTTATTGACCTGATACGGAATTTCCGTCACGACGACCGCGTCTTTTTCGCGTTCACCGCGTCCGATCCGATCGATCGCCGCGCGGGCGCGCATCTGAATAATTCCGCGGCCTTCGCGATAAGCCCGATGGATCTCGTCGCGTCCGTAAATAAATCCGGCGGTCGGAAAATCAGGTCCCGGAACGATCTTGATAAGCTCGTCAATCGAAATGTCGGGTTTGTTGACAAGCGCAATTGTTGCGTTAAGAATTTCGGTCAAATTATGCGGCGGAATCTTGGTCGCCATCCCGACCGCAATTCCTTCCGAACCGTTGACCAGCAAATTCGGAAAACGCGTCGGCAAAACTTTCGGCTCCGACAAGGATTCATCATAATTCGGCTGAAAATCAACCGTTTCCTTCTCGATGTCGGCGAGCATTTCATTCGTCAACTTCTGCATCCGCACCTCGGTATATCGCGAGGCAGCCGCATTATCGCCATCGACCGAGCCAAAATTCCCCTGCCCGTCAACGAGTGGATAACGGAGCGAAAAATCCTGCGCCATCCGGACGATCGTGTCATAAACCGACATATCCCCGTGCGGATGATATTTTCCTAAACATTCGCCAACCACCCGCGCCGATTTTTTATACGGTTTGTTGTAATAATTGCCAAGTTCCTGCATCGCCCAGAGGACGCGCCGGTGAACGGGCTTAAGACCGTCGCGCACGTCCGGCAAGGCTCGTCCGATGATGACGCTCATGGCGTAATCGAGATACGAACGACGCATCTCGTCTTCGATATTGATCTGCTGTTTGTCTAAATTTATATCCATTTATTTTTTCGCGATTGTTTTCCGTTTGAATTTTTGATATTTGCCTAAGTTCGTGGAAAAAGGTGTGAACATAAAAAAATCTGGAAAAAAAACCGATTTAGTCGTTTTATTATTTTACAGGCAAAACGCCTGTTTAGCAAACTAAGAACATCTTTGAAAGACACTCTCAACCGGCTTTAAAACCGTCTCTAAAACTCATATTTTCAATAGCTTTACGCTTCCGAAGGAGTATATGTCACCAAACACATCAGTCCGCGAAAAAGAAAAACGTCGCTTAAATCGTATCGGATTGGCCTTGCCGATTCGAATCGAAGGAAAAGTTAATAAAACTGTCGCCTGGAGCGAAATAACGCGTTTGCAGGACGTTTCCGCTTTTGGCGCCGGTTTTAATCTAAACCGTCCGATCAAACGCGGGCGGTTGGTCGCGTTGACGATACCGATGCCGCGACAATTGCGCTGCTACGATTATCTGGAGCCGCAATATCGCATTTGGGGTTTGGTGCGCCGCTGTGTGACGGTCGAAAATTCGATCGCGGCGGAGCAATACGCGGTTGGTGTTGCCTTTATCGGCAAACATCCGCCGCACAGTTATGCCGACAATCCGGCAAAACTATATGAAATCACACAACTTGAGGAAGAAGGATTTTATCGGCTCGTCGAAGCTCCGCGCATTCCGGACGAGCGGGATCTGCCAAAGGAATTACGCCGTCATTCACGCTATCAGATCCCGGTTAATATCTTGCTCGAAATCTTAGACGATGACGGTAACGTGGTCAATCAGGAAATGACCGTCACGGAAAATGTTTCGCTCGGCGGCGCGTCGGTTTTTACGTCGCTTAACGCCGATATCGGTTCCTTTATGCGCGTTACCTGCGACCAGTATAATACGGCGATCATCTCGGTCGTCCGCGGCAGGCGGCTCGGTCCTGACAGTATTCCGCGTCTCCACCTCGAATTCATTGATCATTTCTTTCCGCTAGAAGGAATTGAATAAAATTGTAATTGTTTTGGTTTTTGGTTTTTGGTTTTTGAAAGAAATTGAAGATTGGCGATGAATTTCTCACCAATCCGCTTGTTTTACGGAAATCTTGATTGAAAATCAACGGGTTTCCATTGAAAAACCCAAAAACCAAAG
>JANLTD010000966.1:0-2691 GCA_031362765.1 Acidobacteriota bacterium
TCCGCGTCCCATTTCTTTGTTTTCAAACAGCCTTGAACGTAATTTCACTTTTTCGGCGGCGGAATCGGGTTAAAAATATCAAGCACGATCTGCCATTTGCCGTTGCGGTATTTCCAGATCTGCACGAAATTCCATTTTTTCACCGATTTATCAGCGGCGGTCAGCTGGTATTCGCCCGAAATATACATCATATTGCCGTAAATTTTTGAAGTATTGCCATTGAATTTCAAAACCCCCGTCGGGGAGAATTCGTTGTCGAGTTTTTCCAGATTGAAAAAAGCTGTTTGTTTGCCGACAAACGGGAGATTTCCTTCGCGCAAAACCAGACAATCGTCGGCTAGATAATTAAAATAGCCGTTTGCCATACTTTTGTTGGAAAAAATATCCTGTAAAGTATCCGATGTGACACCGTTTTTGACAGATTTTACACGCGTTCCGGCATCGCCCGGCGATTTCCAGGCAGTTGCCGAAAAGCTGTTTGCGGGATGATTGATGCCGATGTCGAGAACGGCTTTAAAAGTTCCGTCCGTTTGTTTTTTCCAAATTGTGACATATTCGCCAAAAGCCACCGGCGAATCCGATTTCCCTTTCGGGCGATACTCCCAACCGCCGGTCGTGTAGCCCAACTTCCCGTCCGATGAAATATCCGCCCAGGCCGGATTCCAGGCGAGCAGTGCTGGCGATTCGGGACGCGCCTGCCAGACGAGTTTACCGTTTGTTTCGGTCGGATTAAACACGATTCCGTCATCAGCGAGAAATGTCAGAAAAGCAGTCTTCGTGCCTTTCTCGGAGGCGGTTTTAGCAAACGATTGTTCGGTTTCGACGAGTTTTTGCAAATCGGTTTTGACCGGAACAGGTTTGTTCTTCAAAACCTTCTGCGCCGAAATTTCAAAACAGCCGAAACCAATCAAAAATAGGATCAACGCTTTTTTCATATTTGAAAATATTTATCACAAATTTTGGAAATAGTCATCAATTTTTATCAATTTGTCGTAAAATAAGCAAAATCGGTTGGAAAATTGGTCAAACTTTGAAGGTTTCTGAAAAATGCAAAAAAAATTATTGAAAATTTCGTTCGGAATTTTGGTTTTAAGTCTTTTCGTTTCATGCGCGACGGTCAAAAACTTGTTGACGCAAAAAAGCGGACCATTTCAAGAAAGGTCATTTGATTCAAAACTCTGGCGCGAAGGCGACGCACAGACACGCGGCGAAATGTCGAAAGATCTCCGTTGGAAAAAAAACACCGCTGACGGCTATTTGTTAGACGGCAAAACTCAATCGGAAATTTTGACAATCCTGGGTGAGCCCGACCGAAAAACCCGCGGCCGTTGCTGTGGCGCGGGCGGAACCTCAGATGAAGAGGTCTGGCTTTACAACATTGAAATAAAGGACGAGGATGATTCAAAAACTAGAATCAAACATTTTCAGATATATTTTCAAACGGGCGGCAAAGTTGACGAGTGGAGAATATCTCTGTGGGACGATAAAAATCCGGACTATTTTCCGCGGGTCGGCTAATTCTATGCATCTCAGATCAAATCAAACAGCCGCCGAGGTTTGATATTTCGGCTCAGCAATCGGTTATTTTTTCCGAATTTAGCTAAGTCAAATGAGCATATTTTTTACGACATTTTGCTTCGTTCAGAGTACAAAGGCGGAACGCACTTTGCCCAACCGCCGCGCTTCGCTGGCGGTTTCACGATAAATACTGAACTCTGCATGAAAACATTATGTCTCGAAACTTATGTTCACCTGCTTATCAGCTTTTGGCTATTGGCTAAATCGCTAATTTTTAATCTGACACGCGTAGAACTAAACAATTATAAAAATGAAAACTCCAATCACATTTTGCCTCAGTTTCTTGCTACTCATTTTCGGCGGTTTGGCTTGCAGATACAATCCGCTGGCGAAATATACCAAACAATACAATTGCGCGATTCCCGGCGGGCCCGATCCGCAAACGTCACAAAAATTTGCGGATCGAGCCCTTCTCGTCCAGCCGACTTATGCGCCGTGCGGGAAAGCGGTGCGGTCAATGAGCAGGTGACGATTGGTGAAGGCGGCAATGTCATCGCGGCAAGCGCCGTCAGCGGTCATCCGCTGCTTCGCGCTTCGGCTGTCTCGGCGGCGCGTGAATCAAAATTTTCGCCGACGCTTTTGAGCGGCAAAGCGGTCAAGGTTTCGGGCGTAATTGTTTATAATTTCACCCAATAAATTTATCCAATCTTTAACAGACAGAAAAAGCACAAAGCGAGCAGTTCACGCTTTGTGCTTTTTTCCCTTATTTCTTTCAACCGAAATTTAGATGCGGGTTGAATCAATCATTCAGAGCCAACTTGTTCCGGATTTCCGAAAATCGCGCTGAAATAAGTCAGTTGCGCCCGCCGAAGCCCATCTTGTACCGGGGTAACCGGGATTGAAAATCTCCGAGTTATCCCGCGCATTTATCAGCGTATTCAGCACTGCTCAAACCAAACTTTCAACATTTGTTCATCTGTCAAACCGATGGTCACAACCGCGGCAACCTTTCGCTGCGTCTTCAGTCCAGAAAACATGGGTGACTGTTTTCGAACCATTTGAAAGTTCTCTTTCATAGTTCGAACTGCGTCCGTTCACCGATTGGCTGACAAGATAGCCCCAAGTTGCCGGTTCATTGGTAACTTCTTCTGTCACCGGAATACTTAAATTAGC
>JANLTD010000969.1:0-5629 GCA_031362765.1 Acidobacteriota bacterium
GAAGAATCGGATCAGGATATGGACGGAGCCGAGCGCAGCGGTTTGATCCAGATGGGAACATACGCCGAAATACCCTGGCAGGTGCCGACTTGGTTTCAGCAAACTGCCTGCGGCTGTCTGCTGAAATTACTTCATTTTGACGAACAAACCCACGCGATGACGTTTCTTTATACGATGACACCCGGTTTTCAGCAGGACAATATTTCTTATCACGATTGTGCCGAAGAGGCATATCACGTTTGGGGAACTTCGTGGATCATGCAGTTTGGCGATCTGCCGACCGGCGGATATTTTTGGCGGCCGGCCTATGGCAATCACGGCGCATTTTATTCGGAACACGGTATTTTGGGTTTCGGCAGAACCGACGGCGATTTGCACAATCATTTTCATCACAATGCTTATTCAAATCCCGATGAAAATGCCGACCGCGCCGCTTCGCGTCTGGTTCGTCAGAAACCCGAACTCAACAAATGGATGCACACACACGGTCATAATCATATTGATTTCGAACATCCGGACGAGCATTATTCGGTTGATTCTGAAGCTGACAGAATTCACAGCCATATTCACGATGAATACGATAAAAACGGCGTTTCGCAAAGCCACGATTAAATATGAGTTCAATAATTCAAGTTTCGAGGTAAAATAAATTCCTTAACTTGAAACTTGAAATCTAAAACTTATATCAATATGGCCAAACCAAAACAAACATTCGCCAGTTCGCGCATTCCGCTTTACTATCAACTGGAAAACGTATTGCGCGAGAAGATCACGTCGGGGGCGTTTGAAGCAGGCGAACGGCTGCCGACCGAAAGCGATCTGATCGAACAATACGGTGTGTCGCGCATCACAGTCAGACAAGCATTGCAATCGCTTGACAATGACGGTCTGATCGAACGACAGCAAGGTCGGGGAACATTTGTTACCAGCCGTAAATCGCGTAAAAAGCAATTTACCGGAACGATTCACCTGACCGGTTCGCTCGACGAACTGATTGAAATGGGAATGGATACGCCGGTTAAAGTGTTGGAGATGAACCGCGTCGACGCCGATCAGCACGAAGCCGAATCGTTGGAAATAAAGATCGGCACACCGATTTATCGTCTGAAGCGTCTGCGGCTAAACGCCGGCAAGCCGTTCGGTTTGATCGTCAATTATTTGCCTGAAGAGATCGGTTCAAACCTGACGATGGCAGAGCTTTCAAGCGGCGCACTTCTGCATACGATGGAAACCAAACTCGGTTTTAAGTTGGACAATGCGAGGCAGGAAATTCGCGCCGAACTCGCCGATCCGTATGTGGCACAACTCTTAGACGTTCGCGTCGGGACGGCGCTTTTGTCAATCGAACGAACGGTTTATACCGACAAAGCCAAACCGGTCGAATATGTTCATACGCTTTATCGCAGTGATTTCTACGGTTATTCCGTGCAGTTTGTCCGCGATTACGGAAAACAAAAATCTTAGCTCTATACAGCTGAATTAAACTATATTTATAAGATACGATTAGATTATCGAAAACGGAAAAGTCGTTTTTCCTTTTCACGGCGAATTGAAATGCGACATCGGAATTAACGACGGCAAAGTTGCTTCTATCAGCGATTCGATTGACGCAACCCTCGCCGATGAAATAGTTGACGCGCACGGGAAATACGTATTTCCGGCGGCAGTTGATTCACATTATCGCGTCGGGATCTATCGTCCGCATTCAGAAGATGCTGAAAGCGAATCACGCAGTGCGCTGGTCGGCGGCGATTCACTAGGTTCATTTTGTTTTTTTATTTAAAACTTTTCGCGCTTTGCTGTATTTTTTTCTTGGAAAGAAGTAAATTATTAAATTTGCTTAAGTGAAGAAAATGAATTCAGTACAAGCTCCGAAAAACAATTCGACCGAAAACCCGACCGCGCCCGAACTTTCGCTTTTTCTCCCCGTTTTGGACGAAGAAGAAAATCTGCGTCCGATGCACGCGAAAATCAGTGCGGCGTTGGACGAATTAGGCAAAACGGCGGAAGTAATTTACGTTGATGACGGTTCGACGGATAAGTCTCTGCAAATTTTGCGCGAAATCGCACGGGAAGATTCGCGTGTGCGCGTCATCAGCTTGCGCCGGAATTACGGGCAAACCGCCGCGATGAGCGCCGGAATTGACGCTGCGAAAGGCGAGATCCTGATTCCGATGGACGCTGATCTTCAGAATGATCCGAAAGATATTGCGCGGCTGCTTGAAAAATTAAACGAAGGTTACGACGTTGTTTCCGGCTGGCGCAAAAATCGTCAGGACAAGCTCATCTCCCGCAAACTTCCCTCAAAGATCGCCAACAAAATAATTTCGTGGATCGGCGGCGTTCATCTGCACGATTACGGCTGTTCGCTCAAAGCATATCGCCGCGAAGTCATCCAAGACGTGCGGCTCTACGGCGAAATGCACCGCTTTATACCGATCTATGCGAGTTGGGCAGGCGCACGTGTCACCGAGATCCCGGTTGATCACCACGCGCGCACGATGGGCAAATCGAAATACGGAATTTCGCGCACCGTCAAGGTCGTATTCGATCTGATGACGATCAAATTTATGGCGGAATATCACACGAAACCGATCTACGTTTTCGGTTCGTTTGGCGCGATCGCGTTTTTTCTTTCGATCTTCGCCGGAATCTGGGCGTTTGTCCTGAAATTCGTTTACAGCGTTTCTTTCATCCTAACGCCTTTGCCAGTCATTGCGATCGTGCTGTTCGCCATCTCGATGCAGTTTTTCCTGATGGGACTGCTTGCCGAAATGCTTGTCAGAACCTATCACGAATCACAGGCCAAGACGATCTACGCCGTGCGCGAGAAGATTGGTTTTGAACAAAATGGATAAAGAGCAAATAATTAAAATTATTGAATTTTTAGAACATGTTCGTAAAAACCCTCCAATGTATTTTGGGGACTCTTACGACATTGACGATGTTTCAAGTTTTCTCCTTGGATTTAATATTGCTTTTGGGCTTACAACTGGGCAAGCCGTTCCTCGTTTTGATCCTGAAGGATGGGAAGCCTCTTACTATAAAGTTCCTTATCCAAAAGCTGATAGAAATATTGGCGATATATCAGCAAAAGATTTAGTTGATCAAACTTTAGAAGTTCAAATAAATGCATGGAAAACTTTACTTGATACTTTAAATTAAATGTGCGGAATTGCAGGTTGGATAAATTTAGAAAATAATCAGTCACAAAATGGTGAAGCCGTTTTGCATGCGATGTGCGAGCGGATGAAGCATCGCGGGCCGGATTCGGAAGGTTTGTGGCTTGACGAAAAGGTTGCGCTCGGCATGCGGCGGCTTTCGATCATTGACCTTCACACCGGCGAACAGCCCGTTTATAACGAAGATCGGTCGGTTGTCGTCGTGATGAACGGCGAGCTTTATAATTTTCGCGAAGTCCGTGCTGATCTTGAAAAACGCGGGCATAAATTTATCACTAATTCCGACACCGAGATTTTGCCGCATCTTTATGAAGAATACGGCGAAGCGATGCTCGACGAGATCAACGGGATGTTTGCCTTTGCTTTGTGGGATAAACGCAAGCAGAAACTGTTGATCGCACGCGACAAATTTGGCGAAAAACCGCTTTATTACGGTACGTTTGAGGGTAAATTGATCTTTGCTTCCGAGCCGAAGGTTTTGCTTTCGAATCCCTCGGTCAAAGCCGAACTCGATCTCGATTCGCTCCGTCAATTTCTTTCATTCGATTACGTTCCCGCACCGAATTCGATCTACAAAGGAATTTCAAAACTTCCGGCGGCCCATTTTTTGACCGTTGAAAATGGCCAGATCAAAACGCGACGGTATTGGAACCTTTCGTGGCTAAAGGGCGGAAACCCGCGCGTTAGCAAGGGTGCAAATTCCGCAAGCGGAAACGCCCTTACTAACGTGCGGGCTTCTGCCTCAAATTTTGAAAGCTCCGCCGAAGAATTACGCGAACTGCTTGCCGATGCGATCAGAATGCGTTTAGTTTCGGACGTGCCTCTTGGTATTCTTTTGAGCGGCGGCGTTGATTCTTCGACCGTCGCGGCATTTGCGACGCAATTTTCAACCGAAAAGGTTAAGACATTTTCGATCGGTTTTGAAGAAGATTCGTTTGACGAATCGAAATTTGCGCGGCAAGTGGCGCGGCATTTAAATACCGAACATTATGAAGAAAAATTGAGCGTTGAAAAAGCGGCTGATCTAATTTCCGAGATCGGTTTGTGGCTTGATGAACCGATTTCTGACGGTTCGTTAATCCCAACTTTCATGCTTTCGCGATTTGTTCGCAAACACGTTACGGTCGCGCTCGGCGGCGACGGCGGCGACGAGCTTTTTGCGGGTTATCCAATGTATTTTGCACACAAAGTTGCTAATCTTTACGGCAAAGTACCACGTTTTTTACGAAACCGTTTAATTGAACCAATCGTTAATAATTTACCTGTCTCCAATAGAAATCTTTCATTTGATTACAAAGCAAAACGCTTTGTCCGCGCTTCGAATGATGATGCGGTGACGCGCCATCATTCGTGGTTCGGTTCGTTTTCGATTGATGAACAACAGAAACTTTTATCGAAAGACGTTTTAGCGGCGACTTCAAACGATATTTACAAAGGCGCAAAGGATTTGCTTGAAATCTGCGACGCGACCAACGAAATTGAGCAGATGCAGTTTCTCGACATCAATTTTTATATGGCTGAAGATATTTTGACCAAGGTTGACCGCTCCTCGATGGCCGTTTCATTAGAAGTTCGCGCACCTTTTCTTGATCCGCGAATTGCGCAGTTTGCCGCACAAATTCCGCTCGATTTTAAACTAAGGGGCAACAAAGGAAAATACATTCTTAAAAAAGCGGTCGAGCCACTTCTGCCCAAAAACATCTTGCATCGCCCGAAAAAAGGTTTTGGAATTCCGATTGCCGAATGGCTCAAAGGTCGCCTTAATCCTTTAATGCACGAGTTACTTGACCCCGCGAGATTGAAACATCAAGGATTGTTCAATGATAAATTTGTCCAAAAATTGATCAAGGAACATGAGACGAACGTTGCTTCGCATCACAAACAACTTTGGACTTTGCTCGTTTTTCAGCTCTGGTTTGATAATTTTTTGAAGAAATAGTTCTATTTCCTGTTTTAATCATTACTGAGCGGTCTAAAAATTGCGAGGGCTTTGAAAACTAAGAATTTTTGCCCACTAAACCCACGAAAGGCACGAAAACAAACTTCCAAAATGATTTGGCAAAAATGCTTTTTTTTCCTTTTTTCGGGTGTTTCGTGGGCAAAAATCTTAAAATATTTGATAGTTTTCAAGGAGACAAAAACTATCCCGCTCAGTAATGTGTTTTAATCGAATATTCTGATTATCGAAAATATTGTGTATCTTCCTACTTCATCGTAATCATATTCTTTCAACTTCATTCCCACTTTTTCCAAAACTCTGTGCGATGCCGGATTTTCGTCATCAACTGTTGCAAATATTTCGGGCAAACCCAAATCTTCAAACCCGTATTCAATTAGTCGTCATCCGCACTGACTTGCAAGCCATTTTTCTTGGCTTGCTTGATAAGTTCAACGCCTTCTGCAGTGGAGATTCTGCATAAATGTATGCGCGTATTGGTTTGCTGTGC
>JANLTD010001017.1:0-4012 GCA_031362765.1 Acidobacteriota bacterium
AGCGGATGTTTTGAGTCCCGCCTTCAGGCGGCACTTTTCTTATTAATAAAGTTCATTAAAGGTGTCAAACAAGCCCGGGCTTGTGCCATGCGGGACTCAAAGCTATATTTATGAGCCCCCTCCGATTACTCTTTTTTCACGCCACTGAAAATTGAATTTTTGGCACTTCTGCATATTTGGTTGTGAACACAACCGCTAAAAGACAATAGTATGCGTAAATGAGACTTTTCAAACTCGAAATAATCAAGTTTTTCCCACATAAAGTTGCTTTTATGCTTCCTTTTGTCACGAATTTCAAGATTCTCACGAAGTTCACCCATAAACATCGCAGATGTGCCCACATTTGATGCTTGATTTGCCCTCGATATCTGCTTTTCGCGTTCGGATAATGGTAGCCTAACTGGAAGATCGTTGCTTCGACATTGTTCCTTTTTTGTAGAATTTCAATCGGTGTTTCGGCTATCTTTTTTCTCAATTCGCTATTCTCAACGTCTTGTTCTGTGAAATATCGTAACCCTCTTTCCGTCTTTATGCGCCATTTTACTTCTCCTTTCTTGGTTGTTATCTCTTTTGCTTCCACTTCTTGATCTGTTTCTGTGTCGTGAACTTTCAGTTTCCCTTCCGTCATTTCAAGTTCGTATCTGCCTTTCCGGCCTTGTATCGCGTGAAGGTGCAATTCGATTTTATTTTCTTCGCAGAATTTCTGATTTTCCGGACTGTGATACGCTCCGTCAGCGTGTGCCGCTTCCACTTGTTCCGTGAATACTTCTTCCGCTTTGGTGATTCCGCCCGGCAAAAAATCAACGTCCGATGTACTCGCGTTTTTGACCTCTACATTTCCTATCAAATTTAATCCTTCATCATCGCAACTTTCCGTGACGTTAATGCTATATCCTTTGCACTGATCCCCGTCTTTGTTCCGAAATGTCGAATCCGGATCGTGCGGTGATTGCACCGATTTGGCACTTATTTTTTCTTTGGCTCGCGCTCTGACCTCTTTGTTTTCCACCTCATACTGTTCTTCAAACACTCGTTTTAGCGTGTTGTAACTCTCAGTTTCAAGGTTTGAAAATATCGGTAAGATTTTGTAAATCAATTCTCCGAGTTCTTGCAACTTCGTCCTAACTTCTTCATTTGTCGAATGATAGGTGATTTTGTTGCCCTCGATTCTGAGGATGTTTTCTAAAATGTTCGCGGTTGACGCATCCATTTTTCCACTTTCTCTGACTTCTTTGTTGTAAAATATTCGCAATGTTTCGTGGACGATTTCATACCGCGAGAGCCACGCAATATTGCTTGACATTAATTTGCTGTCCATCCGAATCCGCTTCCCGCTGACCTCAAATTCCAGACATTGTGCCGCCGTCACTTCTGCAAACACAACCTCTAACAAATTCTCATGCGCTTGTTTGGCATACTCAACAATTCGTTTCCGAAACAAATAATAGGTTGACTCGGTCGGCAACGCATCATCCGCATTCGGCAATCCAATCGCACTTCGCGTCAACATATTAAAGCGACAATTCTCAAACAGTTTTTCATCGCTCAAGCCCTCCGCTTCTTTCAGAATCATCATCGCCACCAACACCTTCAAAGACGCATTCGGTGTCCCATTATTGCTGCAATATAACGGCTGAAAGATGTTTTCATCAATCCGATTTGTGACTTGTTCCCGAAACTTGTTGTGCCAAGCGTCTTTGTTTTCGTATATTTTCAAGTTCCTTTGTGAAAATAAAACCGTTGGCGAACTGAAAAGATTTAACTGTGCTGCTGTCGTTTTCTTAAACATATTTTGGGGCTCTTACTTCAAGCCTCAATTATACTTGCTTGCTTTCAATAACTCAACTAAACTCTTTATTTATAAGCATTTCGCCTTAATTTAGGTTTTCGGAGTGGACTCAAACATGATTACGACAGCGCCATTGACCAGTACAAAAAAGCCTTAGAACTTGACCCGCAGTTTGGTTTGGCGTATCAAGCACTCGGCACTACTTATTTTAAAAAGGGAATGTATGCTGAGGCGGTTGAAGCCATTTTGAAGGAAAAAACGATTTCAGGTGTTCCGCCGGAAAACATCGCTCAGTTCAAGCAGGCTTTCGAGACCGGTGGTATCAAGGGATATTGGGAAAAAGAACTTGAAATGGCAACCGAACGCGTCAAGCAGGGTCGCGGTTCGCCGCGCAGATTGGCGCGAATTTATACCGAACTTGGAGACCAAGACCAAGCATTTATTTGGTTAGATAAAGCGTTTGAAGAACGCAGCAGTCTGTTAATTTTTCTCAAAACCGACCCAAATTTTGATTCTTTGCGTGGCGATGGACGTTTTCAAGACTTGTTGCGCCGCGTTGGTTTGACACAGTGAATTTCAAGAAAAACTAGGGCTCTTGCAAAGTCAGAGATTTTCATGAACATTATTCTTGATGCAAGTTGGGCGGGCGCAAGCAACCCTTCCAGACCTCAAATTTGCTGTAAATTGATTGATAATCCTTTATCTTTTCTCAAATTAAAGGTTAAAAAGACCTGATAAAAACCATTTACAGGTCTGGAAGGGTTGCTTTGCGCCAATGGCGTTAAGTTAAGCGGAAAATCGTAAAACAGGCTGTTAGCCTGTTTAAATTTCGCGCCGCTAACCTGTTGATAATTAAGGAAAGCCATGGAAACAGACTAACAGTCTGTTTTACGTTTTCTCCTTAACTTAACGCCATTGTGCTTTGCGCCCGTATCTTCTGACTTTGCAAGCACCGTGCAAGAAAAACAAAATTTATTCTCGATATTTTGCGCTACCGGCAATTTTATCGTAAAGCCACGCGGGAAAAATTTTGCCGAGTTTGACAAAATTCGCCAATTGCCACGGGAACGCGGCGAATTTTTTGCGTTTTTCGATTGCCCCGAGAAAAAGCGGCATTGCATCGGCAAGTTCCATCAAAAAAGGTAGTTTGTTTTTTCGTCCCGAGGTCAGTGGCGTGTTGATAAAACCGGGCTGAATGATCGTGACCGCGACGCCGCGATGCTGGACATCGAGCCGAATACTTTCAAAAAGTGCGGTCATTCCTGCCTTTGAAGCGCAATACGCCGCCGATTTCGGTAATCCACGAATTCCGGCAAGGCTTGAAATTCCGACAAGTTGTCCGCTTCCGCGCTCTAACATTTGAGGCAAAACCGCGTAAACCGAATTGACTGCGCCCAATAAATTAATGTCGATCACTTTTTTGACGGCTTCGGGCAACAAACTGCGCGTTTCCTCATTATTGCCGCCGATTCCGGCATTCGCGATCAAAATATCAATTTTGCCGAATTCTTTGCGTAAATCGTCCGCCGCATTTTGAACCGCTTGCGCATCAACGACATCACAAGCGAAAACCCGCGCTTTGCCGCCCACCGCTTCACATTTTTCGGCTAGTTCCTTGAGCATTTCCTCGCGCCTCGCCAGCAAACCCAATATCGCGCCTTGTTTGGCGATCTCGATTGCCAATGCTTCGCCGATTCCGCTCGAAGCACCCGTCAGAAATACTACTTTTTCCTTCCAATACATAAATTTTTACTTGCTTTTTTCTGAAATAGAAATGAAACCCGACTCAGTTTCGTGCTTTTCTTCGGTATCGATGTCACGACAAGGTCCTTTTCTCCAAAGTTTAATGGTTTAATTTACGGGATAAAGCACGACTACGACAATCGGCACAAATATTGCAAATGGAATTTCCAACCCGAGATATGCCAGAAACATTTGAAACAAAAGCACCAAACCACCCACGATAAAACCACAAATTGCTAAGAATATAAGCAGGTGAGCAATTGTTCTGAGGCGTTTGGTTTTCGTTCAGAGTCCACGCTTTAGCGTGTGTTTTCGCCGCGCTTCGCGGTCGAAAACGGCAAATTGAAGTTTGTACTCTAAACGAAAACCAAAATGCCTCATTACTTTTGGTCTGGTACTTATTTGTTCTCATAAATCAGCAAAGTTCGGCAACGTATTCGCCCAAAACCTTCAAGGCTCCGGCCAAATCATCTTGTTTTA
>JANLTD010001136.1:0-1976 GCA_031362765.1 Acidobacteriota bacterium
GTTTGGTGGATTTTTCACACTAAACCGAAGTTTTTTTGCCGCTTAATCTGACTGCAACTTTTACTTCTGAATCTTCAATCGCACAATAAATTTTGCTTTTTTAGTCGGCTTACGAGTCGAAATTGCCAGACGAACTCCGCGCGTTTCAAGCTCGCCTTTGTCCACACTGCCGGGTTTTCCGGGAGCCGTCAGAACATTTTTTTCGATTTTTGTCTCAAACTTTTCCGGCAATATGATCTCTGCCAGGAGACTTGTGCCGTTAGGTTCAAACTCAAAAATATTTTTCGACTTTTCGGCGATCAAATTGTCCGAATGCAGAAAAGACGTGATGATCTGCGGTTTGTCGATGGTCACGGAATCCGTCACCATAAAATCAATCGGCGCGGTAAATTCGAATTGACGCGTGAATTCTTTAACGCCGATTTCCGGTTCGTAGGCCGCTGTCAAATCGGCGATGATCGAGACTTTTTTGTCGTCGGCCTGCACGCTGCGAAGCCGAATTTTATTTAGTCTTTCATACGGAATGCCGGCGAAAGCATCATGTCCCGCACCTTCCTTGCCCTGCCCTTTTCCGTTAAAAACAAGCGTGTTGTGATGAATTGTCAAAGGAATTCCCGCATAGCCCGAATCGCCGGTCAAATATTTGCCGTTCGACCAAATGATAAACGAGCCTGCATCAGGATGCGCGTGTCCTGACGATAAACGCCAATCAGGAAACTTTATTAATTTTTCGGCCGCCGCGTGACCTTCTGGCGGCCCGGCTTTGAAGGCAAACGCGGTCGCGTCGTCGCGCCACGAATCGCGCCAATAAACAACTTCGTGGTCGGAAAAATAATGCCATTTCGGCTGCTGTTCGATCGGAACAGATTTTATTGAATCGTTATACCAGATAAAAGTCCAGAATTCCTCGGCGTTGACTTGTCCTTTTGATTTCAGCCAATTTGCCACGCCTTGCGCTTCGCCGTTTTGATAACGGTTGGCAAGATTGTAAAGAATGTTGTAATTCGTGCGAAATCGTCCGTTAATACGTTCACGGTTGTAATCGTCGCCTTTTCTTGATCGGGTAATATTTCCGGCGTAAATGTCGCCGAAATCGAAATTGAATTCGCCGCCGGGCAAGGTCGCGTGGGCGACATATTTATGCGCCGTTTTGAATCCGGGCGTGATTTGATAAAGGTCTTCGCCCGTTGCGTGAAGATGCGCGTCCATATAATGCGCGAGCCACGGCGTTGAAAAGATCCAGTATTCCATTCCTTCGTAGTAATATCCGTCGTCGGAATAAGTCGCCAAAACACGGTCGAAAATCGCACGTGAAAGCGAAGCCCAATCTTTTGCGTCGTCGGTTTCACCCATCAACGCATAGGCGGTGACAGCCAGGCCTGAGATCGGAATGAAGGTGTGATTTTGGCTGTAAGCGTAGGGTTTTCCGTTTTTCGGTTTGAAAAAATCGTATAAAAGACGCGCTTGTTTGACGAGCTTTGCGCGGATCCTTGTTCGCTCTGCCTCGGATAGATCGTTATAAAGCAAATCGTAGCCCCAACCCAGACCGTAAAGCAGATGTCCCGCCGCGAGATCAACATTCGGTTTGTTATATGTGTAACCCCAAACATCGTAGGAAATCGCCGAGTCAATATATTTTTTCGCCGCATCGAGATATTTCTTTTCGCCCGTAATTTTATAAGCAAACGCAGCTTCGGCAATTCCGATCCCGACTTCGTTTTGAACACGGCGTTCCTGAGCAGGTGCAGGCGCGGGTTCATCGGTTAAAGCACGAACTCTCGAAATGACAGTTTGCCACAATTCGGGCTGAGTTTTGGTTTTTTCCTTGAGAGCATCAATTTCGCTCTGCGTCAAAAAGACTCGCGGATGGACATTTTCGAGTTCTTTTTTGAGCGAAGAGTTTTTAGTTTTTATCAAGTCAAACAGCGGATGCTCGCCTTTTAGTCGTGCGGCGGCCTTGCGCTCGGCTTCGAGT
Organism: Acidobacteriota bacterium; assembly: GCA_031362765.1. GTDB lineage: Bacteria > Acidobacteriota > Blastocatellia > Pyrinomonadales > Pyrinomonadaceae > JAFDVJ01. The sequence continues at coordinate 1,976 of JANLTD010001136.1, forward strand.
T
>JANLTD010001288.1:0-3192 GCA_031362765.1 Acidobacteriota bacterium
GTGAGAGATTCAACGCCAATTCGGTAATTTTTACTAAAAACCAAAGACGAAAGACCTAAACAATTACTATAAGTTACAAAAGTCTTTTACTTTTCGACGCCAATTGTTTTCTTGATCGGATGCGTAAACATAACGATCCCGAACAAGACTGCGAATAGCGAATAGATCATCGCGGCAATCCAGATCACCCATAAATTGGGCGCGGCAAAAGCAAATTTCAGAAGCGAAAATGCACCGACCATAAAATGAAGTAAATTGCCCATCACCAGCGGTCGAGCATAAATGCCGCCGATCAGAACGGCTTTCGCCATCCAATTCATCATCGCGAAACCCAAAAATAATGCGCCAATAATTTGCACCAATACCGGTAAGATTCCGGTCGAATCCGCATTAAGATACGACAAAACACTGTGCGGTGCAAATTGGAACAAAATTCCGCAAATCGCCATCAGCAATGCGCTTGAAACCATCAGCATTTTTGTATTCATATTAAATTTCACGCTCCGCAAGATCAATTTTTCCAACTAGACGCTGTCGTCACTTATCACGCCGGAAACCGCTAACCGGAGCAACCGAATTTGCGTTCAAAAAATCCTTCGCTCCGATTCGGTGATCGGCGCGTCGTTGATCGAAGCCTCGCGGCGGCGCATCAAACCGTTTTCGTCAAATTCCCAAAGCTCGTTGCCGTAACTGCGAAACCAATTGCCGTCCGAATCGTGCCATTCGTATTCAAACTTGACCGCCATCCGGTTTTCACGAAAACCCCACAGTTCTTTTTTGAGCTTGTAATCTAATTCCTTCGCCCATTTGCGATACAGAAACGCCTTGATCTCTTCGCGTCCGCTGATGAAATCCGTGCGATTGCGCCACTTTGAGTCTTCGGTGTAGGCGAGCGCAACGCGTTCGGGATCACGTGTGTTCCATGCATTTTCAGCTGCTTGAACCTTTGCTAAAGCCTTTTCCAGATCGAATGGCGGTTTAATGATTGGTAGTGTCATATTTTTCTCCTATGTTGAAATTCGGTCAAAAGCATTTCGCATTCTTCACGCAAGATGTCGGCGACGATCTCCGGCGGAGGCATTTTCAAATTTTCATCGCGCAAAACTTTGAACTTTGAACTAAAACCTCCGACCTTTTCGTTGCGGCTTCCGAACACGACACGCCCGATCTGCGTCTGCCTGATTGCATAAGAACACATCCAACACAGCTCGACATTTGTGTATAAAACGCAATCTGACAGATCAAGCATCTCTAATTTTCCGCAGGCAGCACGGACGGCTTCGATCTCGGCGTGAGCGGTCGGATCATTTTTTGCTTTCACCGATTCGATGCCTTCCGCGATGATTTCGCCGTTTTTGACGATCAGCGAACCGACCGGAGCATCGCCGTTGTCCAACGCGAGCTTTCCGAGTTCGAGACATCGGCGCATCATTTGTTCATCAATCGTCATTTGCCTTTCAGTTGTTCAATTTCCGCTTCCAACTTTGCAATATGTTCAGACATCGGCGCGATCATCTGTTTTACTTCGTCCATCGTAAAGCGTTGCGTGATATGTTGCGGACAATTCCAATCAAACGCTTCGACGTGCAGAATCATCGCCCGTTCGATTTTCGCCTGATAACCCGGAACAGTTAATTTTTCGATAATTTCGGGCACTTCTTTCGCATCAATCACCTCGACATTCGCCAGGATCTTTAAGCGTGTCTGATTCGGATAATCCATCAAAAAGAGCGCGGCTTTTTTATTCTCGTTCAAATTTCCGACACTGATATACTGCACATTTCCGCGAAAATCCGCAAAGCCGAGCGTTTTATCGTCCAAGACTCTCAGAAAGCCCTGCGCTCCGCCGCGAAACTGAATATAAGGCTGACCTTCGCCATTGACGGTCGCCAGATAAAAGCCGTCGCGCCGTTCGATAAAATCCTGTTCGGCATCGCCCAACCCGTAGAAATCCGGTTTTCCGCCTTCCATTCGCGCATAACTGCGGCGCGAACCGTATTTTTCCTGCGCCGCTTTGACGCTTTCCGTAAATGTCAGATCAAAAAATTTATGCGACATATTTCGATTTCGGATTTGGGATTGCGGATTTCGGATTTGGTTTCTATTAGGCGAAGTCCCAAATCCGAAATCCAAATTCCCGAATTTTATCAAGCGTGGGCGCTTTTGCTGACCAGCGGAAATTCGATCGCCGGAAAGTCAACGACGGTTGCTGCCGTTTCGTTGAAGTAATTCGTAAAGATGTTCAACGCCACATTGGCGACGATTTCGCCGACTTCTTTTTCCGTGTAGCCCGCCGCTTTGACGGCTTTGATCTCCGCTTCCGATGCCTTTCCGCGGCTGATGACGAGCGCGCTTGCAAATTTCAAAGCCGCGTCAACCTTTGCATCGTGCGAAGCAGCGCGCCGTGCGTCTTCGACGGTATGATCATCGAGTCCGACCATTTTACCGATCGCCGAATGTGCCGCAGCACAATATTGGCAGCCGTTGATCTCAGCGACCGTCAGCGCGATTTGTTCGCGCAACTTTGCGTTTAATGATGTGCCGAGCGCACCGCTAAAGTTCAAATATGCTTCCAAAACTGCCGGCGAACTTCCCATCGTCGCCATCATATTCGGAACAAATCCGAGTTTGGCTTTGACGCCGTCCAATAATTCTTTCGCTTTACCGGTTGATTCTTCGTGTTTGATTGCTGTAATTCTCTGCATTGTATTTTATCTCCTGAACAATATTTATTTCTCGCAACTTTTCGTTACGGTTTCTGTTATTGCATCCGGCGTGCCAAAACTGCGGAAACCCATAAACGAGGTAAACACAACAGATTGACGGTTTTTATGACTTAACATTAGGCAACGACATCTCACTGTTCAACGAAATATAACTGCCCGCGCCTCGAAATATCGTTATCTAGATTTAATCTTGTTCAATCAAACTCTGAGATTTGGTATTAAGATCGGAAGAAAACCGGATATTCGTTTTGGAGAAATTATGGGACTTTGTTTAATTGGTCATTTCAACCGACCAATTATGATCGGCGTTGTCTCAGGAATACTTACCCCTTCAACAGATTCGCCGCACAGATATCCAGAATAAGACCACGGAGCCAACGATGAACCGGATCGCTATCAAGGCGCGGATGCCAGAGCATTGAAATCTTGATCTCGGGCGTCAAGAACGAAAGCGGAAAACTGTGCA
>JANLTD010001186.1:0-1586 GCA_031362765.1 Acidobacteriota bacterium
TCTCGGCACGCTCGTTCCGGTCATCGGCATTGTTCAGGTTGGCGCGCAGTCCCTGGCAGATCGTTATACTTATATTCCCTATTTCGGACTTTTCATAATGCTCGTGTGGGGCGTCGGTGATTTGCTCAAAACCAACAAAAAAGTATTTTTCGCAATTTTCGCGGTTGCCGTCCTCGCTTTTTCGGCTCTCAGTTTCAGACAGGTTTCCTACTGGCAAAACAACGAAACGCTTTTTCGGCGAACTCTGGCAGTAACGCAGAATAATTTTTTGATCTCGCATAATCTGTGCTACGCCTTGATGCTCGAAGACCGGTTCGATGAAGCCGAACCGCTTTGCCGCGCCTCGCTCGAAGCAAAACCCGATTTTTACCTGGCATTTAACACGCTCGGGATTTTGCAGATCAAACGCGGACAATACCCTCAAGCCGAGCAGAATTTCCGTGAAGTTTTGCGCAATAAGCCGGGTTTCACTCTGGCTTACGTGAATTTGTCGCTTGCTCTGGTATTGCAGAAAAAGCCCGACGAAGCAGAAGAAAGTCTGGAAAAAGCCGTGCGTCTCAACGACGACGCGGTTTCGCCCGAAGTTTGGGTAAATGCCCTGAAAGATCTGGCGATTGCTTATGCGGCGCAAAACAATTACGAAAAAGCGGCGCAAAATCTGACCCGAATTTTAGCAATTGACCCGAATAATGCCGATGCGCGCGCCAATCTAGCATTGATGTTTTATCACCTGAAACGCTTTGATGAAGCGCAAAATTTAATTGAATCAGCCATTCAGATCAACCCCAACGCGGCGGCCGCCTTTAATACTTACGGCTTGATTCTCCTCGCACAAAACCGTAATGTGGAAGCCGCGGGATCGTTTGAAAAGGCGTTGCAGTTGAACCCCGGTTTGGCGGAAGCCGCAGAAAATTTGAAAAAAGCAAAAGCCCAAAAATGACAAAAAAGATCAAAGAGAATTCGGGCAAAATCTCGGCGAAGCCGGAAATGGAAATTAGCGAAACGGTTGCGCGTGCAAGCTTAAACCCGCGTTCTAACCCAAATTTGAAATATTACGTCTTTATAGCTATGACCGCCGTTTGTCTGATCATTTACACGCAAACAATCGGATTCGATTTCATAAATCTTGACGATAATCTTTATGTCTATGAAAATCCGTTTGTTTCGAGCGGATTTAATTTTACGAATTTCAAATGGGCATTGACAGCGTTTCACGCCGCCAACTGGCATCCGCTGACGTGGATCTCGCACCAATTCGACGCCAGTTTTTTCGGCGCCGAAGCGGGCGGACATCACGCCGTCAATATCATTTTTCACATCGCCAATACGATCCTATTGTTCGTTGTGGTCAACAAACTGACCAACGCCTTTTGGAAAAGCGCAATTGTCGCCGCAATTTTTGCCGTTCATCCGGCGCACGTCGAATCGGTCGCGTGGATCGCCGAGCGCAAGGATGTCCTTTCGACGCTCTTTTGGCTTTTAACAACATGGGCTTATCTCAAGTACGCGAAACTTAACCGCAGAGACGCAAAGTCGCAAAGTGAAGAAGAAACCAAAAACCAAAAACCAAAAACCAAAGACCAAAC